>QWPF01000001.1:0-94094 GCA_003671255.1 Planctomycetota bacterium
TCTGCTCTAAAGCGGAAGCGGTTAAATTTTTCGTTGGTGTTCATTTAGGCAAGATCAGTACAAAAGAATGCCGCAGCATCAGGGGTGGCCTTGGATGCTTTGGAGTTAGCTGACATTGCAACTGTGCGTTGATCCATGCATCAACGCAGAAGAAGGAGACTCAGTTTGATTTATAAACGCCTGCTTATCGCATTGGTCGCCTGCTTGTCGCTTATGGCGACATTGGCTTTTTTGCACACAGGCACTTCGACCTTGCAGTCTGCCGAAAAAAAGCCGGAAGCAAAAATAGCTGATGCAGATAGTAGAACATTTGAATCTGTCATCAAGCCGTTTCTCGATACCCATTGCACTTCCTGCCATGGTTCAACAAAATCCAAAGGCGATGTAACACTGAACAATATTAGTGCGAAACTAGCCATTGGAAAAGACTTAGAGCTATGGAATTTGGTACTCAAGCAGTTGGTTTTGTCTGAAATGCCTCCCTCGAAGGAAAAACAACCCTCGGCGAGTGATGTGAGCAAGGTGATTGATTGGATCAATGCTGAACTGAACAAATCAGGCAATGCCACGAGCCTCTATCAAAAACTTGAGCATCCAGACTATGGCAATTTAGTGAACCATGAGAAGTTGTTTAACGGGGAGATCAAAACGAAGCCGTTTTCCCCGGCTCGCTTATGGAGAACAAGTCCAAATGTGTTTGATAATATTAAGTCCAACTACGGTGGCGATGCGAGAAGTATCAGGCAACCATTCCTTGTGGAAGACAGGAAAGGCATTAAGGAATATGCAAACCTCTTGTTTGCGGATTCGGCCGTGGTCGATGTCTTGCTTGTAAATGCCGGCTATTGTGCAGATCAGCTCATCCAAAAAGGGCAGATCTATAAGGACATCGCTTCGCAAAAAAGTGCACCCAACCGAGATCAACTGGAAGTCGCTGCGTCGCAACATTTCAAAAAGGTTGTCTTTCGCGATCCCACGAAAGAGGAGTTGAAGAATTATGTCGCCCTGTTCACAGGATCCGCCAAAGAGGGGATCCATTCGGAAGCTTTAAGAGTCATGCTGATGGCGATCATGATGCATCCCGAATCGGTCTACAGAATTGAAATTGGCCTTGGAGAATCGGATGCTTCTGGTCGTCGAATGCTGTCATCCACCGAACTCGCCTTTGCGATTTCCTATGCCATAACTGATCGTCACCCGGACAGCATTCTGCTTCAGGCCGCCGAATCAGGAAAGCTAAAAACCAAAGACGAAGTACACACACAGATCTCTCGGATGCTCGAGGATGAATCCCTTGAGAAGCCAAGAATACTTCGATTTTTTCAGGAGTTCTTTGGATACAACCAAGCTCATATTGTTTTTAAGGATGAAGCCCGCTCCGGGGGCTTCAGCTATTACGGGGAAAACTATCCTGTTATCTATGAGCGTGATGCTGATTTTTTCGTGTTAAATATTCTTGAAAAGGACAAAGATGTTTTCAAGCAGATGTTGACATCGGACGAGTACTTCATTTTAAATCGGCAGACCTTCAGAAATACTGTCTTTGATTTTTACGAACAAAACAAGGAACTGATCGACAAGGGGCAGCTAACAGAAGAGAAGTCAAAGGAATTGCTGAAAAGACTGGGCCTGAAGAATTGGAAAGAACTCAACAAAAAGTATTATCTACACGGTTTTGACAGGGGCTTTAATGGCAGTCCCGAGGTGATAAAGAAAATGGGGAAAGAGATCCCGACTGAGGGCAGGATCGACAACCGAAACAAAGACAAACCCTATCAGGTCATTAGCCAGGGCATGCATACGCTCTACCAGAAATACCCCATGGCCTATGATCTTAGGGACGGTGAACAGAATTTCCTCCTGCCTCAACCGTACAAAAGACCGAACCGCGCGGGCATGCTCACTCATCCCGCCTGGCTGATTGCACACTCTCTCAATGACATCTCCGACCCCATTCGTCGCGGCAAATGGATCAGACAACGCTTGTTGGCAGGTGTGGTTCTAGATGTGCCCATCACCGTCGACGCCACCATTCCTGAGGACCATCATAAAACCCTAAGAGAGAGGTTGTCCGTTACGGAAGCGAAAGCTTGTTGGCGTTGTCACGAACAGATGAACCCTTTGGGTTACAGTTTTGAGATATTCGACGACTTCGGACGCTTCCGCACGATAGAGGCTCTCGATAAATTGCCCATGGTGAAAGGCAAATTCCCCAGCAAGCCGGTCGATTCCCGTGGTGTGCTAGCGGGCACAGGTGAAAAAAATGTTGATGGGGATGTTAAAGATGCCTTAGAACTAATCCATAAGATGGCTAATTCGGACAAGGTTAGGCAGTCTATTATTCGACATGTTTTTCGATATTACATGGGTCGCAATGAGATGTTGTCCGACTCGATAACCTTAATCGCCGCTGACAAAGCCTACCTTGAAAGTGGTGGAAGCTTCAAGGCGCTTTTGACTTCTTTACTTACCTCCGACTCTTTCCTTTATCGAAAAACACTTACCAAAGAATAAGGTGCAAATCATGACACAATCGCGTCGCAGCATTCTCAAAGGCATTTCCCTGGGAACCGGTGGGCTTCTGCTAACTCCTTTTTTACGACAGGTGGAATTGCATGCCGAGGGCAATGTTAAAAACTTGCCCAGTCGTTTTGTTTTTGTTGTGAAGAACAGCGGCATTTGGCCCTCGGCTATCACTCCCGAAGAATTCGTGCCTAGCGGAAGTAATGCGATCAATTCATCGCTCACTAAGGCTGCACTGCCCCCTTCATTGAAGCCATTAGAGCCATTTCAAAATCAACTTTCCATCGTGCAGGGTCTCTCGGGGAAAATGTGTCGCGGTGGTCACACCAGTAATTTTGGCATGCTCGGCGTGTACATGGTCGGGACTGAAACGAATCCAGGCAACCCATTGCGGGCCACTGCAGATGCAGAATTGGCCAAATTGTATCCAGCGGCCTTCAATCATGTGGGGTTAGCCGTTCGCGCAGATTGGGGATCAAATGCCTATGGTGGAACCATGTATCCCGGCATCTCGGCTGTGGGCCCGGGTAAAGAACTTCCATTTCAGGGCAGTCCCGATCTAGCTTTCGAACAACTTTTTGGCTCGGCGGTTTCCGCATCGAAAGACGGAGAGAAGCGCTTTTTACTACAGAAAAATCTTCTCGACTTTATGGTCGAGGATATCAAGAAAGTTGAAAAGGCCATACCATCAACCGAAAAGATCAAGATGGATGCCTATCTCAATTCGTTCGAGGAACTCCAAGTAAGGCACGCAAAGCTTGCAGGGATGAAAAGCAAGATCAAAGATTGTGCGCCGAGGTTCACGGATAAGTTCACTTCACTCGTAGAGGAGTCTCGTCAAGAAGCCCATTGCGATCTGGCAGCCGCTGCTTTGATCGCCGGTCTGACCAACTGCGTCACCATCCGTTTAGACAATGCGAACACGGTCTACAAGGCTCTCGGTTTAACGAGAAATGTTCATGGAATCGGACATGACGAAGGCAGCGATGGGAAAAATCAATCCGAGTGCCGTGATATTATTAGAAAGCACCATATGGATTTGATTGCTTCGATGGCGAAAAAACTAAAGGCCGTTCCAGAGGGCAACGGCAACATGTTGGATAACACCATGATTATCTACCTCAGCGATTCTTCTAATAAGCACCATGGAGATTGTTTGGAATGGCCTTACATCATCGTTGGAGGCTGCAGCGGCAAACTCAATATTCCAGGTCGTTATATTCGTTACCCCAAGTATGGCGATAAGGGTTGTCGCACGATCGGCGACTGGTGGACTACATTACTCAACGCCTATGGCAATCCAATCAAATACTATGGTAACGAAGATCTCGAGCTCAAGCAGGGTGGGTTGTCTCATGCCGGGCCCCTTGCAGAACTTATCTCATGATGCCATTTGGTGGGCCGCCTGCCTAGTCTCACTATTTCGGGGGCACCAACTCCATTAATAGTTGGTAAATCTATTGAAACTAATGGTGTCGTTGGCCCATCCGTTGGCCTAAAATTGGCCGAAACTTCTGATATTGAGTGCAATTTGATGAGATTGGGTGATTTAGGAGGCCCTCTAGAAAGGGCCACCCAGATCGTTATAAAAGCCTTGAAATATAGGGATTTCACAGAGGAAATTGGAAGTGCACTTGACGGGAATCGAACCTGTAACCTTCGGTTTCGTAGACCGATGCTCTATCCAGTTGAGCTACAAGTGCATCTTTCCAATGCTATGAATATAGGACTGAAAAGCCCAGAAGTCAACGCAGTGGCTTTATATATTGGCATGAAACCAGCGGTAAATGCTGAAAAAGCTGAGTTAATAAGGGGTGTTGACGATTCGGTAATTTGTACCGATTGGAATGATTTTTAAGCTGCGCCCATAAGCTTCTTAGGAGAATTTCAATCCCCTGATTTGCATCTATGTTTTTATGTTGCATTCTTCTTTCGAAGACTCACCTTTGTCATCAGGAGGATGCACCCGTGTTAGGTAAAAGAATCTTTTTAATTCCCGCGTTACTAGGCTTGATGAATTCAAGCACTGGCTATTCCCAACAAATTCCATCAACTCTGGATCCCCAGGTTATTGGAAAATCATCCATTCAATCTGCAGATGTCAAGGATCAAAACCTTGCCAACCAGATTGCAAAAAGACTGCAGGAAAGCGGTCTACTTCATGATTTCAAAATTGAAATCAAAGTATCAGGTGGTAATGCAGAACTCGAAGGCGTGGTAGGTACCGCTACCCAAAAAGATTCCGCATTAAGTGTCGCTAGGCAAACCAGCGGATTAATCCAAGTTGTTGATAAATTGCAGATTCTTCCAGAACCTACTGCAAATGTTATCATTCAATCTGCACAAATACCGATGCCCCAGCCTTTCCCAGGTTCACCTGGAAATATGCAAAATCCCGGGATGAGACCAATGCCCGCACCCGGTGCAAACCAGATGATCCCAGAACCACTTCCAGTGGGCCAAAGCGGTGCATCGTATTCGTACGATATGAACCCGCCCAAAATGCCTCCCTATGCTTGGCCAAGTTATGCTCCGCACAATAATTATTCCAGAGTTGGATATCCCGAAGCGTATCCTGCAAGCGCATGGCCCTTCATTGGCCCTGTATACCCCTTCCCTAAAGTACCCTTGGGTTGGAGATCTGTAAAGTTGGAATGGGATGATGGCCATTGGTGGTTTAGCCAAACAGCGACCAAGCATAATTACTGGAAGCTGCGCTACTGGTAACGGATAGGGATAAAATAAAAATAGAGAGAGCCATCCTTTTTTTAGGGTGGCTCTTTTCATTTGTGGGCGATTTAAAGAAGATTGTAGGGGTCGATATCAACAATCACTTCGAGGCCCGAAATGGGTTTCATTTTTCCGAGTGCGACTTGAATGAGTTGGTGTAGGACGGTGTGTTTTTCTGCATGAAGTTGCACATGGAAGCGGTGATATTCTTTAAGTTTGAAAACAGGCGCCTCCGTGGGGCCAAGTATTTTAAGCTTTCCGGAGCCTTTTATTTCGGTTGTAGCAAGACGAAGTTGCTCACCTAATTCATCAGAGAAGGTGGCTGCGGATTCTGCAGATTTTGAACGGATAACGATTCTCGCTAACCTGCAGAATGGGGGGAAGAACAGTGATTGACGGTGCTTGATTTCTTCGTCAACAAAAGAAATAAAATCGTGTTTTGCAGCAGAGACAATCGCGGGGTGCTCTGGATAATAGGTTTGGAAATAGACCATCCCGGGTTTGTCGCCTCTTCCTGTTCTTCCTGCAACTTGGGAGAGAAGCTGGAATGTTCTTTCTGAAGCGCGAAAATCAGGAATATGAATACCGGTATCTGGGTTGATCACCCCCACCAAGAGTACATTGGGAAAGTCCAACCCCTTTGCAATCATCTGGGTGCCCACAAGAATGTTAATCAGGCCTTCCCGAAACGCGTTGAGAATATACTCATGGCTGCCTGGTTTTGTGGTTGAATCAGAATCCATGCGCCTGATGACTTTGTCGGGGAAGAGTTTGGTGATTTCTTCTTCCAGTTTTTCGGTGCCCATTCCCTTGAACTGGATGGTTTCGGTTTTACAGGTTTCGCAGCGCGTATCGGGTTTTTTTTCATCGCCACAATGATGGCATAGGAGGATGTTTTTTCGTTTGTGGAAGGTCATTGCGAGGTCGCAGTGCTTGCAATTTTCGACGGTCTTGCAGGTGGGGCATTGGATGAAGGTATGAAAGCCCCTGCGGTTGAGAAAAAGCATAACCTGCCCGTTTTGGCTAAGTGCGCGCTTCATGCCTTTTTGGAGATCTTCGCTGATCATTCCGCGAAGGCTGGGAGAGGCAGGAGGAGATGTTTTCATGTCGACAAGGTAGACGGGGGGCATGGGAAGATTGCGAACTCTTTTAGAGAGAGTGAGCATCTTATAGCTGTTTTTGCAGGCGTTGTGCCAACTTTCAAAGGAAGGGGTTGCAGAGCCCAAAACTATCGGGATATCAAGCATTCTAGCGCGTTTAACTGCAATATCTCTGCCATGATATCTTGGTGTGTTATCTTGTTTGAATGAGTTTTCATGCTCTTCATCAATAACGATCAGGCCGAGATTTGGGCATGGCGCAAAAACCGTACTTCGTGGGCCGATCACCACATCCACTTTTCCTTCTGCAACCAACTTCCAATTCTTGCCCCGCTCTGCTTCGCGCAAGTTGCTGTGAAGCACCACGATTTTCGAAAACCTTTTTTTGAAGCGATAAACTGTTTGAGGTGTAAGGCTGATTTCAGGAACCATCACGATGGCTTGTCTACCATTTTTTATGGTAGCTTCGATGGCTTCGAGATACACCTCGGTTTTTCCACTTCCAGTAACACCATGTAAAAGGAAAGTACAAAACTTACCCGAATGAATTTGGTCTGTAATGGTTTTGGAAACAGCGATTTGTTCATCATTTAAATGGATGGAGGGATCTAAGGGGATGGTTTGCAAAGCGCCAAAGAAAGCCTGACCTTCATCGATTGCAGTTTTTACCAGCCAATCTGTTTCGACAAGGCGGTTCACTACGCTTGGGGTGCACGCCGATTTTATGCAAAGTTCTTTGATGGTAATGGGGTGGAGCAAGTTGAGTTGTTCGAAGATGCGGGTTTGTTGAGGGCTGAATTTCTTCGTTGCTGAAGATATGTGGAATTTGTCGCTAAAATCCACGATGAAAACTTTGGGGGTTGTCGCCCCAGATCGTACCCAGGCGGGAACTACTGCCTGAAGTACCTGCCCCCAACCGCACAAATAATAATCCGCTATCCATTTGGTGAATTCCAACAAATGCGTTGAAACCAAAGGTTCTTCATCCATGATTGCAAAGATTGATTTTAATTTGGGATCAGATGGAATATGTCTGGTATCTACACAAAAACCAATGGTTGGCTTGTTGCCTTTACCCAAAGGTACCCTCACCCGTTTGCCTTTAGAGATTGAATTAAAAAGTTCTGTAGGGATGAGGTAAGAAAAGGGTTTTCGTAAGGGGCGATCGAATACGATGTCCGCAACAAAGACCAAATCTTCTTGGACCGAAATGTCCATACTAAACAAATACTCAAAACGCCAAAGTTATTGATAACAATGGCATTGTCTCAAATATTTGTATTAAGGCAAACATAGCAGCAAACGATTTCGAAATTAAATCGAAATATCTGAACCATGTAAAGTATGTGGTACAGCACGGTTGAGGTCTGCCAATTTTTGTCTTTTTACCTTATCAAGGGAAACAAAAGCATCTGTTTCTGAGTCGTAACCTATGACTTCGCCAGTTTCGAGTTGGTACACCCAAGAGTGAACTCGGAGTTGGTTTTTATCTAAGGCATCTTTAACAGAAGGATAGGTCTTTAAGTTTTTAACTTGTTGCAATACATTTCGTTCGATGGTGTAATTTAAAAGCTTATCCCCTGATAATTCCTTTAATTTCGATTCAACATCTTCGGCTATAGGGGTTGCATAGTTTAGCCATTTGGTTACCGCGGGCATCGCATTATCGTTGGATAAACCCATAATGCTTTGAATAAGGCCATTCATTGCGCCACACTTGGAATGTCCACAAAGGATAATATCACGGATGCCTAAATGTTTAATGGCATATTCGACAGTAGCTTCTTCAGCGCCTGAAAACTGGTTATGAGGGGGGACTAAATTGCCCGCATTTCGGAGAATAAATAGCTCACCTGGTTCGGTCTGGGTTAGCAGGTTTGGGTTAATTCTGGAGTCCGAGCAAGTTATAAATAAGGCGAGGGGGCTTTGGCCTTTGCCTAGTTTTTGAAAAAGTTCTTCTTTTTCAGCAAAAACGCGTTTTTGGAAAGCTTCAACACCTTGTATAATTCTTGTCATTATCTTAATCCTATGTCTATAAATTCATTCGAAACATATTTTATTTTTAGTATCAATTGTTTTAAGTTTCAACTATAAATTAAAAATAAAAGTAAGAAATTTAAGTGTTGTGAATGAGTTGGAAATAGTTTATTTAATACTTAATAAGAGTGCAAAGTTTCAAAAAGGTATTTAGGAATGAGTGATCAAATTACAAAGTGCCCGGAACAAGAAGAACTGCGTAAATGTGTTTTTAATCAGATGCCCGCAAATGAACTTGATGCAGTTAAGGCACATGTAAAAACGTGTCCCAAATGCAGGGTATCTTTTACAACAATTCTTAAAGAAAAAGTGGCTAAGGAAAATCAGGGAATTGGACCAATACCCCCTGCAACTAAAACTGCTGCAGATTCTCCTTCTAAACCCGCAGAGATACCTTCGCAAAAGGTTGATGATTCACATTCAACCCAGCAAAAAGTAATAACCCCGGTATTTAAGCCTGCGTATCCATTTCTTGATCCACCGACCAAGGCGGGTGGCCTTGGTAGTTTAGGTGATTATGAGTTAATCCGTGTGCTGGGTGAAGGCGGTATGGGTATTGTTTTTGAAGCTGATGATAAAAAATTAGGTAGAAAAGTTGCCTTAAAAGTTCTTCGCCCTGAACTTACCGATGAGAATTTTAGGCAACGGTTCGAGCGAGAAGGAAAAATCTCTAGCAGTATACAGGATGATAATATTTGCTTGGTATACCAAGCGGGCGTGCACAAATCGGTATCCTTCATGGCGATGGAGTTCTTGAAAGGTGAAGATCTTGATGCGAAGCTAAAAAGGGACGGTTGGCTTCCTATTCCTGTAGTATTTAAAATAGCCAAACAAATGGCATTGGGTCTTGCAGCGGCGCACGAGAAAAAATTGATACATCGTGATATAAAGCCTGCGAATGTATGGCTTGAATCTGGTGGCCCAGGTGGTGATTTTAAAAGAGTTAAGCTTTTAGATTTCGGGCTAGCAAAGTCTACTGAAGTAGAAAGCACTCTTACGGCAAAAGGGATGATTGTTGGTACGCCCAACTACATGGCACCCGAACAGATTTGCGGAGAACCCTTGGATGAAAGGGTGGATTTGTTTAGTTTGGGATGTGTAATGTATCGTATGTTATCCGGAAAAATACCTTTTGAAAAAGAAAACACCCTAGCTGTTCTTCATGCAGTAGTTGAATCTGAGATTCCATCTCTCAATGATTTAGACCAAAAATTGCCAAAAGAAGTTTACGGACTGATGACCAAGTTGCTTTCGAAGAATCCTGCAGACAGGCCTGCGACAGCCAAAAAAGTCGTAGCCATGATAGAGGCGATTGAGAATAGTGGGCTTGAAGGAGAAAAAAATAAGGTTTTGAGTTCGATGTTATTCAAGGCGCCTGATATTCAAAGACAGAAAAAGACAAAGATTCCCGTGGGGGCGATTGTTGGCGCTGGCGTTATTCTAGTTGCTGTTGTGATTGGAATTATACTTTTGGTTTTCAAGTTCTTCGATGGGACAAAAAATTAGAGTTCCCATAAGGTTTTAGTAATAAAGTCTAATTTAATAATCTTATTTCGAGATTTTCTGTGATTGAATATGATCGTTACAGTTGGTGGAAAGTCATTTTGTCGTTTAACGGATCCGTTCTTCCGAATGTGTTAGGGCGTGTGGGCTTACTAACCGCATTCAGTATTTTTGTTTGCGCGACCAATGATTATATACTTAAAATCTTTGATGAAAAACTCCCAAAGTTAAACCCAATTGGTCATAATGTTTTGGGGATATCTCTTGGTTTGCTTATTGTTTTTCGAACAAATTCGTCTAATGCACGCTATTGGGAAGGTCGTTCTCATTGGGGAATGATGGTTAATACTTGTCGTAGTTTGGCGCGGATGGCAAAAATATACGGATCCAGTGCAAGTGAGTTCGCAACCATGCTTACTGCATATGTTGTGTGTGTTAAAGAAAATTTGAGGGGAACAAAAAACTTTAACATGCTTTCTTCGTTGTTGAATGGCAGACAATACGAGAAAATGATCGTTGCAAATAATCCGCCTTCAGTGATCGCAACTTATTTAAGTGTTTTAATCAAAAAAGAAATTGATAAAGGGGAAATCCCGATTCAAATTATTGAGCGTATGGAAGAACAAGTGATAAAGTTACTTGATGCTCAAGGCGGGTGCGAAAAAATTCTTAAAACCCCTCTGCCTTTTGTTTATGCATCCCTAATCAAACAGCTTCTTTTCATTTACCTTTATACTTTTCCTTTTGCATTGGCTTCTGAAATGGATTGGGCAACGCCTTTGGTTGTAGCCGTGGTTGGTTTTGGTATGTTTGGTATTGAAGAGGCGGGCGTAGAGATTGAGAATCCATTTGGAATGCAATTGAACGATTTACCACTCGAAAAAATCTGCGAAACTATTTCCAAGGATGTTGCGGATATTGCTAATTCGTAAGGTTTAACGCTTTAGCTTTGCAGATCTTCCCAAAGGCTTTCTCTTAATTCAGTGGGAAGATTGTGGGATTCTGCGAGGAATTGGTTTGAAGCAAGGGAGAATTTCGCAGGTGTTCTTCCATCTTTAAGAATCATTTTTGCTTCTTCATCAAGAAAAAAACGAACCCAAAGAGAATTCCCTAAGGAAAGATCTTCCGGCCTTTTCGTGGTAAGGTCGCAAGGAATACTCTTGTTTAAAATCAACCTTAAATTATCTCCCCGAAAATCCTTGAGAGAAAAAGCAGAATTATTAACCGTATGCAGTTGGTTTTGCGGGTCTATAAGGAATGCCGCTTGTAGAGTATTTGCTTCTGGTATAAGTCGATTGTAAACATTTAATTCGTTTTGCATAACCTTAGGGTCTGCAATTTTGGTGAGTCTGAATATTTCTTGAACCCGAAACCATAAGGTTTGTCTGTTTTCAAAAACAAGTGAAATGGAAGTACCCAACCGCACCTTTCTGTATTTTTCGATGTAACGGATATGGCTTTCAAAGAATTTTTTTCGTTGGGATTCAAAATCATCCAAAGGCAGAATATCTTGTAATTCCAACTTTTGCATATGCAGCCTTTCCAATTATTACAGAGGAAAACCTTTAGTTTAAGACTCTTCATGCAATAAAGGTTTGTTGGCATCGATAACAAACCATAAGGCCGCGCCAACCATGTAAACAAGGCCAAACATAATCAAATTGAATTGATAGCCAGGGAATTGGGCTGTTGCTAATTCATTACCAATTAATCTGGTGGAATCTTCAATTGCATGTTCAATGCGATAATTAGTTTTAGACCATTCCAAGATTTTCCCAGTTAAAATGGTTACAACAAACCCGCCTAAATTGCCGATCATATTCATGGTTCCAGAAACGATTGCGGCATGTCTTTGGCCAATATCTTGGCATGTAGCCCAAGTGGCGCCCATGGTTAAATCGTTGCAAAACCCTGCAAAAGCAATACTGATGGCAAAGAACATTGCGTCTTTTTGATTCAAGAAGTAAAGCGCTGAAAAATAGCACAAGCCGCAAGCGATATTTCCAAAAACTGCAGGGGTTCGTCTGGCCCAGGTTCTTGATTTTCCTTGTCTTAAAAACCAGTCGGTTGCAAAGCCACCGATAAAACATCCAAAGGCCCCTAAAAGCAGTGGGCCACCTTTGTAAAGTGCGCCAAGCCAATCATCAGACTTTACCTGAAATTGTTCGCTCATAATTGCAGGCAAATAGTTAAGATTGAAATACCATCCGAAATTTAAGCAGAAGTACATCGCACACAAAAACACCATGTTCCTGCTCGCAAAAAGTTTCCCCCATGGAATGTGGGCGTGGGCTTGTTCAGTCTCACCAACTTTATCTTTGAGGATAAGTTCTTTTTCAGCATCATTCACTGCGGGGTGTTCATTCGGGTTGTTTTTAAATATTCGTGCGAATGCGAAGCACCAAAGAACCCCAACCGCACCAAAGAAAAAGAAAACGATGCGCCAAGAAATCTCAAGTTTGATAACGAAAATGAGCCATAGTAAAGGGGTTAACCCGCCCATAATGCGTGCCGATGTCCAGACTAATCCTTGGGCAAAACCGCGCTCGGTTACAGGAAGCCAGTTATGTAGGGCCCGGGTGATATTCGGGTATGCCCCCGCTTCGCCTATCCCGAATAAAAACCTTACAGCGATAAGCATTCCAAAGCCAAAGGTGAACCAAGTGCCAAAGGCAAGCCCTGCAAGACCTGTGATTGCAGTAAAGGCTGACCACCAAATAACAATTCGTATAAGCGTGGTTTTTGGGCCAAAAACATCTCCCAAATAGCCGGTTGGTATTTCAAAAAGGGCGTAGGCCAGATTAAACGCAGCCATGGCCCATGCCATCTGGCTTACATCAGTAAAACCAAAGCTATTTTGGATTTGCACTTGTGCATTGGGGAATGCTGCACGATCAAGATAGGTGATCATGGAAAGAAAACAAACTAATCCAAGAATCAGGTACCTGACTCGTGTTGGTTGTTGGTTGTTCATATTTTATTGATGCCAATCCTTGAAACTATTTGGTCTGATAATTGGAAACTTTATGCACAGGCAACTTTCGTAGACTGGCAAGAAAAGTATTGTGCACGATTGCTCAGAAAAATTCACTATGAAAGTGATCAAAACAATAAAGGTTTAAGGGAGTTTGATTTGTGTTTTAAGCAAGACTTAATTTGTGGGTTTTCGTAATTCCAACTTCATGGATTTTTCTGTGCCAACGATTGCAATTAGGAGTTCTTCGTTTGTCTGAGGCAGAGGAAGTTGGACTATGGGGCGTGGGCTTTTTGCATCGCTTATGCTAACAGATTTAGTACCAGGAATTTGAATGGGAGGAGAGGTCTCGCCCGGTTTAATTAAGTATGGTCGGTCTCGAAGTAATTGCCCGTTGAAAATGCTTTTTACTTGAACTAGCACCGGAATAGGAGTTTCATTTTTAAAAGTGATCGGTGAGACCGTTGGCGCAGGAGTTTGTGCCGTGCTTAGTAAAGCGAACAAAGATAAAGTCGCAGATAAAATCAAAGAAGCCTCGGTTTAGTAAAAGTAACCTGTGCCTATAAACAAAGACGCAAGTATTATGAGAACTTGCGTCTTTGTTTAAGTCTATTAGCTGCAATGGTTTACATTACTTCCTTCATAGGGGTGTCCGTGATTAAGTGCTGTGGACGGCCTGTTTGATCGATTAAGGTGTGATACATAGGATCAAGGCCGATGTTGTGATAAAGAGTAGCGAATACTTCGCCAAAAGAAACGGGTCGGTCTTTGGCGTGTTCTCCAAGTCTATTGGTCGAGCCAATAACCTGACCGGTTTTCATGCCACCACCAAACATAATTGCAGAGCTTACTTGAGGCCAGTGATCGCGGCCTGCATCTTTATTGATTCGAGGGGTTCGTCCAAATTCCCCCCATGCAATTACAGTAACATCGTCGAGAATTCCCCTGGTTTCGAGATCGTCCATCAATGCGGTTAAGCCTTGATCAAGCTTGGGACCATGATCGCGAACGAGATCGAAATTTTTACTATGGGCGTCCCATCTACCGTAAGAAAGGCTTACTACCCTGCAACCAGCTTCGACAAGCCTACGGGCAGTTAGAAGATGATCATTTACAGTGGGGGCGCCATCGAATTGGAACTTGTAGGGTTTGCCATCACCATAACGGTCACGAACTTTGGTAGATTCTTTGTTAATATCTAAGGCGTCTAAAAGTTTGCTGGAAGTAAGGACATCAAGTGCTTTAGATTGGGCAGAATCAAGGCCTTCGATGTTGCCACCGTGGTCTAAATTGCGTTTAAGGTTATCGAAGCTTTTTAATAAAGAGCGCCTATCCCCCAAGCTGGTAAGGTTAACATTTTTTATAAGGAGATCTTTCATGCCCGGGCCTTCGGGCCTAAAGCATTTATGAGCAGCTCCTAGGAAGCCTGATGTACCTGGGTCTGACCAAGGCATATGTTTGGTATCAGCTGCAAGGCCAACAAAAGAAGGGACGGAAGGGTCGACGGGGCCTTGGATTTTCGCAGAGGCCGATCCAATACTTGGTCTGCCACCAATTCCTGAAAGGGAATTTTTTACCCAGCCAGACATGCATTGAACCGCATCATGGCCGCCTTGAGCGCCAACTATAGAACGAATAACCACACACTTCTGCATTCTAGAAGCGATAAGCGGGAAGGATTCACCAATTTGGATTCCAGGTACGGAAGTGGAAATTGGCTTGAACTCGCCTCGGATCTCAACAGGGGCATCGGGCTTTAAATCCCACATATCTTGATGGGGAGGGCCGCCACCCAAAAACACATTGATGATTGCTTTGTGGCCTAAACCACCCGATTTTAAATTGGTAGTATCGGTTTTTGCAGCTAAGATTTGATCCAGACCCAAACTATGGCCTGCAAAAGACATTCCGCCAATCTTAAGAAAGTCTCTGCGAGAAACACCATCACAGAAGTTACTTTTTTTTCCGTACAAAGTTATCATGGGTCGCCCCTATTTCTTTTGCCTGCAAGGTGGGAATTACATATGGTTATCAGACTAACCCATATCTATTATCATGTCAACGATTTAGAATGTTTAGTTAAATATTAATATATTTTCAATAATGTCATGTAAATGCTGTAATAATACCTAAAGCTGTAATATTTATGAATTATTTGAACTTATTATAGTCTTTTGAATGCTCTATCGGAATTTTAAGATTATGTTGACTGCTAGAATTATACCCTGTTTGGATGTGGATCGAGGACGAGTTGTTAAGGGCGTTAACTTCCTAAACCTTCGTGATGCGGGCGACCCTGTCGAAGTTGCTAGAAAATATGAAGAACAAGGAGCCGATGAACTCGTTTTCCTGGATATTTCTGCAACTCATGAAGGCCGCACAATTATGCTCGATATTGTTAAGCGGGTTTCAGAACAAATCTTTATGCCTTTTACTGTTGGCGGGGGAATCCGATCGCTTGAAGATGCCACTACACTTATCCAAGCAGGGGCAGAAAAAGTAAGCCTAAACTCTGCTGCTGTTAAAAATCCCGACATCATTCGTCAAATTTCTGGTAGGTTTGGCAGATGTGCCACGGTGGTTAATATTGACCCAAAGCGTGTCTTTAAAAATAATAAAGAAGTTTGGGAAGTGCACATCCAAGGAGGCCGGAAATCTACCGGCTTGGAAGCCGTTAGTTGGGCGCGGGAAGTTGAACTTCTTGGCGCAGGAGAAATAGTTTTAACTTCTATGGATGCGGATGGCACCAAAAACGGTTATGATATCGAAATGACTCGGGCTGTTGCGGAAGCGGTTGGAATACCTGTTGTTGCCAGTGGCGGTGCAGGTTCCCCAGAACATCTAAAGGAAGTTTTAACTATTGGTAAAGCCAATGCAGCATTGGCCGCTAGTATCTTCCATTATAATGAGCATGGGATTCAAGATACTAAGAAGTTTTTAGCAAATGCCGGGGTTTGTGTAAGATTAATTTAAACTCAATTTTTAATAGTTATGGAGAGATAATTAATGGCATCTAGTGATACCGGTTCCCATACAAAAGAAGTAACTTCAACTCCGGTTAGTGCAACTGCTCACGCAGTGCCAGATGCAACTAAAGAGCCCGAAGTAAATAAGATTTTCAGATTGGCCATGAAGCTTGAAGCTTCGGATGTTCATCTTAAAGTTGGTTGCCCTCCGATGATGCGAATACGAGGGGATATTACGCGTATGGAAATGCGCCCTCTTAGCCAGCAAGATATGGAGAAGTTGTTGCTGCCTTTGCTCGAGCCTAAAAAGCGTAAAATTTTAGATGATGAGGGAGGCGTCGATTACTCTTAGGTTATTGGTGCGGATGAATGCAGATTCCGCGTAAGCCTTTTCAGGCAGAGAGGCCGGCTCTCTTTGGTGGCACGAAGAGTCAACAACTCTATTCCTAGTTTTAAATCTTTGGGATTGCCCCCAATTATTGAGAAGCTATGTAAATTTGGTGAAGGGTTGGTTGTTGTTGCTGGAGTTACGGGGAGTGGTAAAAGTACTTCAATCGCTGCAATGCTTGATTATGTTGCAGAAGCAGAACCTTTGCACATTTTAACTTGCGAAGACCCGATTGAATTTACTTTTAATGATAAGAAATCCTATTTTAACCAGCGTGAAATTGGCCTTGATTGCATCGATTGGCACAAAGCCCTTAAAGATGCTGTTAGGCAAGATCCTGATGTTATTCTTGTGGGCGAGTTGCGCGATGTAGAAACTTTCGAAGCTGCAATTCATGCTGCAGAAACAGGCCACTTGGTTTTTGGAACCATCCACGCTGCTTCATCAGGAACTACGATCAATCGTATTCTCGACCTTTTCCCACCTGAAAAGCATAGTGCAATCAGGCAAGGTCTTGCCAATAATCTTAAAGCGGTCATTGCTCAAAAATTAGTTAAAGGCCTGAAGAAGGGCCGAGTTCCAACTAATGAAATCATGATCGTGAATCCGACAATTCGTAAATTAATCCTCGAGGCTGAAGATAGCAAGATTCCCGATGCGATTCGAATTGGATACCAAGAAGGCATGATGGATTTTACTGAAAGCCTTAGGCAACTTGTTGAAAATGGTGATATCGACAAAGTAACCGCTCTTGAATATGCGCCTAATCCTGAACAGTTGAAAATGGCGTTTAAAGGAATCCGGGTTGCTGCACCGGGGATTCTATAATTGGATTCTTATACTATGTCCTAGACTCTCGCCCAACCCGATAGTTTTGGCTTAGAGATTTTTACCCGATGGTCGAAACTTTTAATCTGATACAACTTTGGGCCACCCCTTTCCCTAGAGGCGAAGGCTTTTATTTCCACCTCTATGCCTTGGGGTTTTTCATTGCTATTTATGCTTCTTGGATTCACCTGTCTTCATGGGTTGATGACGATGTTGACACTGTTGGATTAGATGCGAAATTCTGGAACATCGTTGTTATTAGTGGTGCGATTGTTGGCGGACTTGTTTTTTGGAGTTGTCCCAAACCTATATTGTCTTTTGCAGGCTTGATTTTAGGGGCATTCGCTCCCATTGGTGTTTACATCTACTTCAGAAACCTTGAGGTTCCGGAGGAAGGTAAATTATTCACACCTGCGCACTTCCAATCTCTTGCTGAAAAATATCTCAAAATGAGATTTGACTCTGAAAGTGCGAAAGCATCGAAAAATATCCCTATCCGATTTATTGGCAAAAGTGAGGATAAAAACAAACCTGGTGGTGATAGTAAAATATCGCGTGTAGAAGATTCTGAGTACTATCAAGTTGCGCTTGAAGTGATTTATGAGGCCTTTCAAATGCGGGCTACCGATGTGCATTTGGAACCAGGCAAAGAAGAAATGTCGGTCCGCTTTCGCATCGATGGCATCATGAATCAGAGGGAACCCTTAACTAGGCAAACAGGTGATGCCATGGTTAATATTTTAAAGGTGCTTGCGAATCTTGATATTTCTGAAAAGCGCAAGCCACAGGATGGGAGTTTTTCTGCTGAGGTTTTGGATCAACCCTCCGATGAAAAAGAGGATGATGCACCTAAAAAGAAAGCGAAGAAGCCTACGATTCTAGACTTTCGAGTTGCTACTGCGGGTAGTGTTGCTGGAGAAAAAATGGTGCTCAGAATTTTGGATGGTTCCAAATCTATGGGCAGCCTGAAAAAGCTCGGAATGCGCGACAAACTGAAAGATCAAATCGAGGCAATTGTTAATCAGCCTCACGGAATGCTTATCGTTTGCGGGCCAACTGGTGCAGGCAAAAGTACAACGCTGTATGCTTGTCTTTCCGAGATCGATCGATTTCAGAAAAATGTGATCACTCTTGAAAACCCTGTTGAATATCAAATTGAAAATGTGACGCAGATTGAAATCAATCCTAAGGCAGGTAAAACTTTTGCTTCGGAACTTCGAAGCATTCTTAGACAGGATCCTGATGTTATTTATGTTGGGGAAATTCGGGATAAAGAAACCGCTGAGATTTCCTGCCAAGCTGCTCAAACTGGGCACATGGTTTTTACAACCGTCCATGCTAACGATTCCGTTACTGCTTTTGGCAGGCTTCTCGATCTCGGAGTAGCCCCGTTTATGATTGCAAATTCCGTAAGTGCAATATTATCTCAAAGGTTGGTAAGGGTACTTTGCCCCAAATGCAAGGTGAAATACCGGCCTAATCCTGAGATCCTTAAAAAGTTTAATCTTTCTCCTGATAAGCATGAGTTCTTTTACAAAGCTAAATCCGAAGTTAATCAGGAAGAAAAGAACGATTCGCCTCCTTGTAAGAATTGTGGTGGCACCGGATTTCGCGGCCGCTCTGGCGTTTATGAGTTGCTTATCCTTAATGAAACTATCAAAAACCTGATCCGCGATAATCCCAGTGTTGGTGCCATTAGAGAGGAAGCTGTTAGAACGGGCATGAAATACCTTCAGGAGGATGGATTAAGGCAGGTTGTTGCAGGAAATACCTCGATCCAGGAAATACTAAGGGTTTGTAAGTAAGTCCGTACATTTTTTATTAAAAGGAGGGATCAGATGCTGGTTTTTACAACTTTTTTATTGATGCTGATCGTTTCCTATGCATTTTTTCAAGAGGGGCTGTTTGTTGCTTTTTGTAATTTTGTGAACATGCTGTTGGCGTTTGTTGTGGTTGTAGGATTTTATGAACCTGTTGCGGTATTTTTTGAAGAACTCTTGAGAGATAGTTTTGCGGATGGGTTTGAAGATGCGATTGCGATGGTGGGGTTATTTTTAGTTTCTTTCGGGGCTTTGAAAGTTTTGGCTATGCAATTGGCCCCTTCCGTAATTGTTTATCAGCATTTGGTGCACACCTTAGGTGGCGTTGTTGTAGGTCTTATTGCAGGTTATTTTCTTTCTGGTTTTCTTTGGTGCGTCTTGCAAACCTTGCCTTGGCAAGAAAAATTCATGGGCTTTGATACCCGATCCACCAAAAAAAGTACCTCATCCTCTTTTCTAAGGCCTGATCGCATTTGGCTTGCATCCATGCGTAAATTTTCTAAAGGCGCTTTTAAAACAGATAAGATATTCGACCCTAGTGCTTCTTTTGAATTGCGTTATCAACGCTACAAAAGAATTTCAGTCGGCAAAGATATGCCCCAAATTTATGTCGGGGATATTGATTTCAACAACCCTGAAGAACCTCAATAAACCTTTGCCTTAAAACTTTTTAAGGATTGGTTTGGTTGTAACCCAAACTCTTGTATTTAACCTGACCAAAATTATTGAGTCAGCCAATTATAACTAACTTGGATCGCAACAGGATTGCTTAATAAAATGGTTTTAAGCTAATTTCTTCATTGGCATCTGAGAATCATCGGTTTCAACTTTATTCAATACAAAATCTGAGATAACCTTTGCGATTAATTCGGGAGATTGCATGAAAGCCAAATGGCCCAATCCACTAAGAATATGCATTTCTGATTGGGTGCTTACATCCTGTAAATGGGCAAAATTCTCTTGGCTTAAAAGTATATCTTTTTGACCCTTTAAAAATAAGCATGGGACTGCTATTTTTCTTCTGGTATTTCTTATGTCAAAGTGTTTTAGAATTCTTAAACGGCTGCGAATGACTGCCTGATCGGTTGACCAGCACACTCTTGCGATGTCATCGATTTGTTCGTTGGAGAATGATTTGTTACCAAGAAATAAGCGGAAGAATTGATTTACTAAGGGGTTGGTGTCGGGTAATTGGTAATAGGAAAGAATAAGTGCGGCAAGTCGCTGGATCATTCCGCGTTCAAATTTTGATCCGGTGCCTTGTGTGATGACTGATCCGAGTTTGTAGGGGTGGTTAAGAGCGTATTTTAGTGCCAAGGCTCCACCGAAAGAGGCTCCAAATAGGTTTGGTTTTTCGAGGCCCCAAAATGCTAGAAGCTCATCAAGATCTTGCTCAAAATCGGAAAATGAAATACTGTTTCTAACTGAAAAAAAATTGTCTTCCCCTTGATACTGATAGCTGTAAACCTTGAATGATTTTGAAAGTTCACGGATTATTGGACCTAGTAATTCAAATCCCCCTGCGATGCCAGGTAATATCACCAACGGGGGGCCTTCGCCCCAAGTCGCGGTTCGAGCCGTGTAGTTACTTAGACTCACAAAATCCATTTGATTTGGAGTTGGGCATAAAGAGGGAAACATTCTATTCCATGCATTGGTCGAGATCACAAAAATTTTCCTTAATAAATTTGTATCGCTTGTGCAAAATAATTAGCAATTTAAGTTTCTATCTTTTGTAATTTTTAGCAATAACCGTGCCATTCTTTCTGCTTGTGCAAAAAAATCTGAACGAGATGGTTTTCGGCAATTTTCGTGGGCCCTACTGACTTCCTAAACTTACCTATTTAGAGGTAATTAAGTTTGTCTTGTTCGTAATAGTTAAGTTTTGATGAATTATTAGGGGTTAAGCAGGTCGGATCGAATTTTTAATAAAAATGATGATAAAACTCACGAAAACTAGATTTCTCATCGTGCGTGGCGCTGTTTTCGTTAATTTTCGTTAATTTTTGAAAACAAATACCATCTATCAGAAATAATTGTGTAACATAGGGAAGTTATGTTAACTAAGTGTTTGAGTTTGAAAGTACATTTTTGTAGTTGAGGTCTGTTCTTGTTCTCTCCAAAATTTGTAGTTTGGGCTTTTTTAAGAGAAGCAAAGGTTCACAACAGGACCCTTGTTTTAACTGGCTCTTTTCTTGCTATGGTTTTTTCGTTTGCCGTTGTTTTTTATAGCTGGTCTTTCCCTGAAATTGGGGTTCGGGCGGTTTTTTCTCTCGATATCCAGTACTTTCAAAAAGAAAACTTGTTGAATTCGGATCAAGAGTTGCCTTTAACCGGCGATAAAATTACGGCTTTGGATGGAAATACTATTTACAGTTGGCCTCAATTTTTAAGAACTGTGCAGCAGTTGCCTATCCGTAATTCTGCTGATGGAGTTCCTAACACAGTGCGATTGGGTTTTTATCGGCCTTCGGATCAGACCAATCATGAATCTCTGCTTTTGTATGGGCAAACATCATTAGAAAATATGATTCCATCTTTTCTTTGGCTGGTACTTAAGATGGCAATGGTTTTTGCGGGTGGTTTGATTTTGTGGTGGAAACCAACGGAAGACTCTGCGAGGCAGTTTTTTATTCTGGGTCTTGTATCTCTTGTTGCTTATATGGGTGGGTATCATTGGTGGAGAATTGCAACCCAGCCTATATTAATTTTCTGTTTTCAAGCTGGAGCTATATTTTTGCCTGCAGTCAGTTTGCACTTTTTTATGATCTTTCCCAAGCAAAAGCTTTTTTTAGTAAGACGCCCCCTGTTCACTTTTTCTGTGGTTTATGGTGTTCCTTCGCTTTTTCTTTTTTTAATGATCACTGGTTACTTTAGGCTTCGCATGATTTATGGCGTGGACGCTGCTTCTGCTGAGGGGTCGAATTTTATACTTCGAGAAATGCTCCTTGAGATTTACTTTTATCTCGCCGTTGCTTTTGTTTGGTTTTTGGGTTGCATTGGCTGTTTGATTCACAGTTTCCGCAACGCTTCTGATGAAACCCAGCGCAATCAGGTAAAATGGATTCTCATGGGTTGTATTGCAGCCCTTGCGCCTATTGTTTACTCCGGTTTTATCGTTTTTACAGATGCCTCCCGGTTTGGGCGTGGCGGAGCTACCTGGCCTATGTTTGCTGCATCATTATTTGTTACCGCTTCTTTTTCTGTAAGCATAACCCGCTACAAACTCATTCAGCTCAGCCAGTATCTTTCCAGCGGATTCTCTTATTTTTTGATGAGCAGTCTTGCTGGTTTGATTTATTATGGGATCGTTTTTTCGGGAATGCTTTTAGTGGGAACCCAGTTTATTGAGCAGCCTTCTCTTTCTCAAGTGGCGATGGTTAGTGGTACTGCCATGATTATTATTTTAATGTTGGATCGATTGCGAGGCAGAATGAAAGCCGCACTCGACAGACGCTTTTTTAAAGAAAAAATAAAGTTAGATCAAACATTCAGGAAAATGAGTCAGGCTATCGAAAGCCTGGTGGATCCACTGTTGATGGCTCGCAGGCTTCTTTTGACAACTACAGAATCACTTGGTGTTCCCAAGGGTTCGGTGTTTTTAAAAGCTCCAGATTTCCCTGGTTTTAAGCTTGCTGATTATCTCGGAAATGCCCCCAGACAAGATGTAATTTATAATGATAGTGTTCTGGCAAAGGTGTTACTTAAGGGTGAATCTGTTTGCTTGGATTTAGCTTCGATGCCAAGTGATCCTGCAATCCGAAAAGTTTTAAATTCATTGGGCGGAGTTACGATTGTTCCGCTGCAGCACGAAGAAGATTTAACAGGGTTCCTTGTGCTTGGGCAAAAAGGTTCGGGGGCTTTTACAATTGATGATCTTAATTTACTCGCAGCATTCTCGCAAATTACTGTGCTCGGTTTGGTCAGTGCCGAAGGACACAAGAAAATTGATCTGCTAAACAACGAGCTTAAGGGAAAGGTTGTAAAAATCGCAGAGCAACAGAATCGAATCCTTGCTTTGCAGTCGCAATTGTCCCGTGGTTCACAATTAAGCGAAGTGACGGACGGACAGGTGACTGATGCTTTATCAGTTAATACCGCAGGGGAATTACATCTGAATGGTCAAGCGCAAAAGTTGGTTGGATCCAGCCAGCAAATTAAATATGTGATGGAGTTGGTGGGTAAAGTTGCGCCAGGCGGATCTGCTGTTTTGCTGCGGGGTGAAAGTGGCACAGGGAAAGAAGTGGTTGCTCAAGTGCTTCATGAACAAAGTTCTCGAGCAGACAAGCCTTTTGTTAAAGTTCATTGTGGTGCTTTGTCTGCAGGTTTATTGGAAAGCGAACTATTTGGTCATGTTAAGGGCGCCTTTACCAGTGCTATCAAGGATAAGATTGGAAGATTTGAAGCTGCCAACGGGGGAACGCTTTTTCTGGACGAAATAGGCGACATTAACCAAGAAGTTCAGATTAAGTTATTACGGGTTCTCCAAGAAAAAATCTTCGAAAAGGTTGGGTCTAATGTTCCTATTCAGGTTGATGTAAGGATAATTGCAGCCACCCATCAAAACCTTGAAGAATTGATAAGACAAGGCAAATTTCGAAGCGATCTATTTTACAGGTTAAATGTTTTTCCCATTACAATCCCAACCTTGAAAGAGCGGGATGACGATATTCCAGAACTCTCTTATTACTTCTTGCAAAAAGCATGTTACAAACTAGGCAAAACAATTGTTTCAATTGATGATGAAGCACTTTTATGTCTGCGGGCGTTTTCTTGGCCAGGCAATATTAGGCAGCTTGAAAATGTCATCGAGCGGGGTGTTGTAATCACTTCTTCCAAATCTCTTCAAGTTGATGATTTGCCTGATGAAATTAAAGCCATGGCATATGATTTTAATTCTTCTGTAGAAGTAGCCAATTCAGGGCAAGGCTTGATTAAAGTTACCGATCAATCGAAATCCGATTACCTGCGCAGGGAAAAGGATAAGATATTTCAGGCATTGTCGCAGCATGGCGGGAATAAATCGAAGGCTTCACGCAGCCTAGGAATGGCACGCAGTACGCTGGTTAGCAGGATGAAAAAACTTGGATTGGAATAAGTTATTCTTGCGCCAATGAATAGCACTTTATCTCTTTATCATTGCGCAAAAATATCTTTTTATCTGCAAATGCTGGATGGCTCCAAACGATCTTTCTTTTTGTTCCGCCGGCAGGTGCAATTCCTGTTGGGTCTATCAAATGGCTTCTGCTAATTTCTTTATATCCTGAAGGCGAAAGCTCAGAAATAATAAGATCACCTTTTTCGTTGAATATAAAAAAGCTTTTGTCGTGCTTAATCAGGAAGGCGTTTCCCCAGCGTTCTACAGGTTCATTTTGTGTGCCTGTTGCGCTCAAATTTTCCCAAATCCGTTCCCCATCAGAAAGCTTGACGCATCTTAATTCCCCATAGCTGCAAACCCCGAAAATATAGCCATTCTCTACAAAAGGTGTCGACATGATTGAATGTAAACCTTCCGTTTGCTTTGGGGTCTCTCCCCTACCCTTGCCTTTCCAAATTAGTTTTGAAGATTTTTTTTCAGCGTCAATCTCAACAAGCATGGATCCATTGTAAAAAGACGAAACCAAAATCTTATTATCAACTAACCTTGGAGTCGGGATGGAAAGGTTTGCCTTTAAACGAAACGGTTCGCTCCATAGCAGTTTGCCTGTTTCAGGATCCAAACCGTTTAATGATTCAGAATGCCAAATGATAAGATGTCGATTGTTTTTTGCTGTTCCGATTTCGAAGATTACCGGTGGGCAATACCCTATTTCAGCTTCCGGTTTTTCAAGCTGCAAGGAACCCCAAAGCTCTTTGCCGGTTTTGGCATCGAAAGCAACCGCAACTTTTTTCGGCCCCACTAAACAGATCAATTTGTTGCCATCCAATAATGGATGTGCAGAAAATCCCCACACGGGTACCGGGGCGTTGTAATCTTTGGTAAAGGACTTGTTCCAGATAGGCTTGCCTGTTGCAACATCGAGGCAATACAGGTCGCCCATGGCTCCTAAAAAATAGACAAGGCTATCAGTTACTACGGGAGTGCATCGCGGGCCGCAAGGGTATGCCATTTTGTAGGTGCAAGGGTAGGAAAATTCCCAAATCGGTTTTCCATTAGAGGCATCAAGGCAAAGTAGGCGCTCTTTACCTTCAGAATTAGCACGGGAAAATAGATTTTCTGAATCAGTCTTCCCATCCGAAAGCTGTCGATCTGTTATATAAACGCGCCCGTTGGCAATAGCCGGGCCGGCATATCCACCACTTAAAGGGCTTGCCCATAACAGTTTAGGGCCTTCTTTGGGGAATCTTGTTAAGATCCCGCCCTCATTCCAAACCCCGTCTCTTTTCGGCCCAAGCCATTGGGGCCAATCCGCCGAAAAACAAAGATTTGACCCTGATATAAAAGCGGTAACTAGGTAAAGTAGCATTAGAAATGGCTTTTTGGTGCAAAAAAGCTTTGAAATCTTGGTTTTATAAGGGTTTTGGGTCATTACTAAAGTTTCCTTTGGTTTCGAATAAATAGATTATCCTTATTTTATAGACTATCATCTTGGCAATTAATGTGGAATGCTTTATATTACCAATTGAGTTATTATGCATTTACTGATTTTTTAACAGAGTATAATGTTATGCCATTGAGGATGCGAGTTCACGACCGGGAGCCAATAGGATTGGCTTTGAAACGATTTAAGAAACTGCTCGAGCGGAGTGGTATCCAAAAAGAATTGCGTAAACGAAAATATTACGAAAAGCCTTGCGAAGCTCGCCGTCGTGCGCAGTTGCGAAAAATGAGTGCTATTCGTAAAGCAAGAATTACAATCAAAAAGGTTTAGTTTGTTTTTCAAACATAACTGCATCTAAAGATGCATTTGGTTATTTGTTTGCTTTCGTTGTATGACTAGGAGGGTTTAGCTATTTCTTCTACAGAACTTGATAAAAGCGCTATGTTTTTAACAAAACCTGTTGGCATTTCTTACTATGCCCATAACTGGGCTAAAAATGTCCCTTTCATTTTAATGCATGTTGCTTGCCTCTCCGCTCTTTTTGTTGAGTTTTCTTGGCAAGTTGGTTTGTTGTGTGTGGGTAACTACTTCCTCCGAATGTTTGGAATTACTGCGGGCTATCACCGTTACTTTTCGCACCGGGCTTATAAAACTAGCCGTTGGTTTCAGTTTGTTTTAGCTTGGCTGGGTTGCAGCGCTTTGCAAAAAGGTCCGCTTTGGTGGGCTTCCCATCATCGTGAACATCATAAATATTCCGATACTCCAGCAGATCCTCACTCGCCCCACCGAACAAGTTTTTGGTGGTCCCATGTAGGCTGGATTCTTTCCGAAGAACATACTCCCTATGATGATAAGAACATTCAAGACTTTACTAAGTACCCCGAAATTCAGTTTTTAAGTAACTATCATTATGTCCCAGGGGTTCTACTTGCTGTTATTTGTTATTTAACAATGGGCCTATCCGGCTTGGTTTGGGGCTTTTTTGTTAGCACTATTTTGGTTTACCATTGCACCTTCTTTATTAATTCCCTCAGTCATTTGATTGGTTACAAAAGATACGCCACCGATGACGAAAGCAAAAACAGCTTAGTCTTGGCTCTTTTAACCATGGGTGAAGGATGGCATAATAATCACCATCATTACCAAAGTTCGGCGAATCAAGGTTTCTACTGGTGGGAAATTGATATTAGTTACAGTATCTTGGTCGTTCTCTCATGGTTTGGTATTGTTTGGGATCTTAGGAAACCCAATGATAAAGCTCTTAACCATAAGGTGCGAGTTCCTAAATCAAAGAAAAATAAACGCGAGCTTGTTTCAGCAGGCTAGTTTATCCTCAAGATAAATCGTAATTGCAATTATAAGGGCCTTATTATAGGGCCCTTTTTTGTTTCTAATCTACCCATGGTTAAAATGTTTATATGGGGATCTTTCGTACTGGTTTGCCAAAGATTGGGGCTTGCCGACAAGCTTCAACCAGCTTAGGCCAGAAGTTTGGGTAAGCCTAATCTTGCTTTATTTGCCCCAGAAGATTTCTATCGGAGCATCTTCTTTTCGTTGCTTAATCCAGGGTGCTGAAAATAACAGAATAGCCAAGCAGTATTGTTTGAAGGCTTCAGCTAAATCATTTTTTGAGATGCAACTTTTAGCAAGTGAAATGTGGTTTTCTAAAGCGGCTGAATTAATATCCCAGTGTTTTAATTCAGCACGCTTTCTAAATGCTTCGATTTGGTTTTCCATCTTAATAAGCGAAGCTTGGGTTATTTCAATCAGAGCCTTTCGATGAATTCTGGCAGAAGGTGTAGGGAATTCCTTTTCTTCTTCCTTTTTTGAGTTTTGGAATTGAATGAAAAACCCAATCGCACCAGCTATAAAAAAGATTAAAGCGATGAAGATGACAGAGAACTTAACCACGTCACCAGTTAAAAAGCTGTCGCTATTGTTATTTTCTAATGCTTTTATCCCGATTAGGGAAATGGCCAACAACAGACCCAACATCAAACAAATAAACCACCAAGGTATTCCAGGTTTGATACTTTTTAACTGATCCAAGATTTTATTTGAAACTGAGGGACTGGATTTAGATTCAGCGCCGGAGTTGCTTGAACCTTGCGAGGTTCCTCCAATTTTTGCAACGATAACTGTAATGTTATCATGCCCACCGCGAAGATTCGCTAAATCTACCAGCATTTTGCACGCTTCATGCGCCGATAAACTATTGGTGATTGCGCCTAATTCAGAATCTTTGACTAACCCCGTCAATCCATCGCTGCAAATTAAAAAGCAATCGCCAGGTTCTACTTTGTGTGGGCCTTCAATATCTGGTTCTACGATTGCTTCTGGCCCCAGGCATCGGTTTATGTAATTACTAGGGATATCCTTGACTTCATCAGGGTCTATTTTTTTTAACCTGGCATATTCCCATACAAGGCTATGGTCGTAGGTAAGTTGTTCAACAAGTTTTCCTCGGATTCGATAAGCCCTACTATCCCCTACATGGCCTATCCAAACTCCTTCGGGCCTTATTATGATTCCGGTGGCAGTTGTACCCATACCTCGAAATTCACTGTTTTCCTGACCACAGGTGTGAATGGTTGAGTTAGCTTCATAAAAAGCTTTGCGGAGGGAATCTGGGGCCCCTTCTTTTACATGCTTGCTGTAGACATGGGGAATTGTTTTTACTGCTTGCTCGCTTGCTTTTTCGCCGACCGCATGCGCACCCATCCCATCTGCCACTAATAATATATGGCCCAGCTCTTGCCAATTTGTTTCATTGGAAGCTATGGCTAAATAATTGCTATCTTGGTTGTAGCCTCTTTTCAGACCCACATCCGTTAAAACTGCACATTCGATTTGTTCGAATGAAGCCATTAGGTCTCCATCTTCGGAATAAAAATAATCACAAGTGTTATAATACCTAAGTTTTACAAAATATCAAATTAAAGCCAGAATAAGATTTTATTATGAAAAGCATGGTGAAAACACCTATTGACCTAATTGAAAATTAAGTTATCAGCATCAAAGTTACAAGGTTTTTAAAGAGATTGATAAGTTTGATTTTTAAAATTAGGTTTTCTAGGTGATTTGCACTGGGGTGAAGAAATAATGTTTTTACGCTGTCTACCTATGGTGCTACTTTTGATTGTATTTACGGGATGTGTCACCCGCAAATACACGATTGATTCATTTCCACAAGGTGCCATGGTTTATAAGGATGGAAAACCCATAGGCGTTACTCCCATGGATGAGCATTTCATCTATTACGGGAAATATAATTTTAAGTTGGTCAAAGATGGTTACGAAACCTTGGATGTCGAGCAGAAAATTCCTTCGCCATGGTATGAATATCCCCCCTTGGATTTTGTAGCTGAAAGTTTGTTCCCATTTGAAGTTCATGATATCCATCGTTTTAGTTATGCTTTGCAACCAGCAAAAGCAGTCAGACAGGATGAAATACTTGAGAAAGCCGCAGAGCTAAGAGAAAAAGGTAGAGCGGTTGTTCCTTTTGCTCCTGTCCCAGAAAAAACCAAAGGGCTATTGCCTTTAGCTGGTGCAAAATAATTGCTTTGCACCATGCGCATTACCATTAAGCTTTTATTTAATCGTTAATAGATATTGTTTTCAAAATTTCGTTCAATTCTTCTAACCAAAAATCTTTTGTTTTAATTGGGATTTCACAAACAAATATCAAGTTGCCATTTGTTGTGGAATACTTGCCGAAAAAAATTATCTTTTGAACTTGATCATCAACTTTGAATGTGAAAAAGTCGGGTTTAAAAGTAATGCTTTTGCTGCTAAGTTCAGAGAATTTATATTTGATATCCGCAGCCTTTTCGATTTTAGTTTCGGGATTTTTTTCCTCTCTGAGTAATTCAAATAATTTCTCTTCCACCATATCCCATGCTTTTTCATCCTTGATTGGTTTGAAAAGGGAGAATAGCTGTAATTTGGCTTTCTGGTTTAAAAAGTCACCCGAATCGCTGGGGTTCTTTCCAATAAAAACTGATTCAGGTGCTGTATCATAATCTTTAACATCCTGGGGCGCCCATAAAGATTCTGGAACAGTTACAGTTATTTTCAATTTTTCAACATTCACTAATCTTGTTTTTCTGGGTGTTGGTTTCCAGTCAACTTTGGCATTTGTTTTAATTGCTAATCCCTGATTAAATTTCCCCCACGATTCCTCAACTGAATCTTTGCTGTCGATGGGTGCGAGGCAGATTATCAGAAAGAACACCCCGTTGATGTTTGAGGAGTAGCAATCGCCAACCCATGCTGATGAATCTTCCTTGGACCCTTCGATCCCAAATTTTTTAAACGGGACTTTTCCTATTTCTGTTTCATCAGCTTTTTCTTCCCATTCAAGATTTTTAGGTAGGAATAATTTCAGCCTTGAAATCATTTCTTGATGCATTTCAGTGTTTGTGGGGTTTCTAGTCTTAAAATCCTTGTAATACATGAGCCATATGTCTTTTGCTTTGCCTGTATATGCAAATTTAGTTTGCAAAGATTGAGCAAGCTTTTGATCTTTTGTGTAAGAATTATAAGGTTTAAAAGTAAAGAATTCCGAATCAATTAATTCAGAACTTCCTTCGGATTGTTGATTTGATTCATTGCGTATCTCTTTTTTTAATAGTGGCAGCCCAATGATGTAGAAAGCCGCGAAACTGACAGAAATGAAAAACACAACGAAACCTAATAGAAATACCTGCGATATGGTAAGCCCGTTACTTTTTTTCTTTTTAGAAGGGGTCTTTTTTTCAGGCGTAAAACTTGGTTTTATTTCTGATTTAGATTCAAATACCAACCCTTGATTGTCTTCCACAACATTTACAATGTTAGGTGGGGAGACTATGGGCACTTTTGAAGGCGAAGCAGGACCGCTTTTATTAGGCTTTCGTGTTGCAAATGTTTTTTTGCAATTTGGACAGGTAATTGATTGTACACCTTGCATTGCTTCGATTTGAAACGAGTAATTGCAGGATTTGTTTGGGCAAGGGAATCCAGAGGCCATGATTGTTTTCCAAATTTTTACATTACCGGTTTTTCACAAAACAACAGTATTAGTTTATTTGATTTATATTTAGATTATAACTGTCTAGTTGAAACTTTAGACCATTTGGTCAAGATTGATCGATTATTATTGCAAAAAAAACAATACTTTAAACTTTTTATGATTAATAATTTTTCTTGCACCCTTAACAATCCGAATGATTGTAAAGATTACAGATTTATTACCTTTGGTTAAGGCAAACATCATGAAGAGGCAACTGTTAAATTCAATCGGAATGTTTTTTTTGACCATTGGTTCGGTTGTTGCTGCTGAAACCCCAGTTGTCCAGCCAACAACCACACCAATTGTTCCTCCTGCCGGTTGCGATAAATGCAAAAAAGAGACCGGGTCATGCTTAACTAAATTAAAAGCTTGGATGGGCAGTAAGGAAGAAAATCAAGGGAGAAACTATTCTGGGCCAAGAACGCAAGGGGTAAGGCCAACTCCTTTATATATGTATTTTCAGCCAGCCTGCACAGAGAAATCAGGCGCTGGTTCTTCAAAGAACAATCTAAGCTGGAGCCCTACAGGGTGGAGGGATTTCACTTCTACGGGCCATCGGATGTTTGACACCCCAACTCAATTTGGTGTTGGATCTGGTCAGAAATAGGTTAGTTTTTCATCTAGTCCTAAAAAGGATGGGGTGAGAACTTGAATAATGGTTATCAAATAAAAGAGTTTGATTCAAAAGTTGACACAGTTGATCAATTGATCGTCTGTGTTTGTCCGTTTAATTTGGAGTTGGTGAATTTTTTTGGGCCATTGATTAAAACCAAGCATGTGTTAATAAGAGCGATATTTGATTTTTCAACAAAAAAGCCAATGTTTTTGCTAAGTGCAGTTCAAGAGTGCAAAGATTTTTACGAGCTTGATATTTTCATTTCAGAATATTTTTCGATTGAGTTAAGTTCGGAAATGGAAATTGCAATCAGTAATTGCCTGAGTGATGTTTTGTCATCAACAAAGAGCGTGGGTAAGCAGTTGTTTATCGAATCCAATTTGGTGGTCGATAAAATAAAGCATTTGATAGTTGCAGCTGGAATGAGATTTATCACAAATTTTTCAGAACTTACAATTTATATTGGGGAAACGGGTTCCTATTCTTATTTAAATAGCCCTTTAGAATTCGGTTTTATTAAAGATTTTGGCTATGAAGAGTTAAATGATTTGTTTTTGCGTAGTTCGATAAATTCGCTTGATTGCCCTGAAGGTTTGAAATTTAGAAATATTGCCAAGGTTTTTGATTCGCTGATTTATCACCCCTTTTTGGATGCAAGTGGTTCGCAGGTAGCGATGTTAGGCAGAATACTTGTGGGCTTTGTTTTTGTTGTAAAGTATGAAGATATGGCTGAAATTGCTTATCTTGGTGTTGCAGAAGAATTCAGGTCACAAAGGTTTGGAAGTGCCTTGATGGGGAAAATGTTAGGAGTATTGGCTAAAGATAAAGTTAAAAATTTAAGGGTAATAGTTGATGAAGGGAATTTTCCCGCATTGGGTTTGTACCATAGCTTTGGGATGGAACTCAAAAAGAAGCGTATTTTATTTTTAGCTGAGGGATGATTTTTATCGAGAAAAAATCGACTTTAAAAAGAACTTTTAAAAGATTCAAATATTCTATTTGCTAAAAAAATTACAGTGTCTAAATTACTAATCTCTGAAGGTTGCAAGGGTGGTTTCCCGACCCCTTTTGCTTCTGATCATTCTTGGTTCATTTGATTTATATTTAGAGTTGCATGGTTAACCCAATCATTCAAGAGTTGGATATTCCAACCTTGGAGAAATTACTTATTGGACGCATCGGAAAACCACGGTTTGACCTGTGGTTTGGTAAGCTCGTTTCTTTCGTGTTAAACCACGATAAGTTGCTTGTTTTAGTCCCTAACAACCATTTTCTAGAATGGCTTAACAGTAAGTTTCGTAAAGATATCGAAGATGCGCTTAAAGAATGCTTTCTTGGCGCCAAGCAGGTCGTTTTTCAAATAGCACAACAATCTTCAGTCCAATCTGCAATAGTAAATGTTGAGAATACCATTCAAAATGGTCCTAAGTTAAATTCATTAGATTTAGCGACTGTAAAAACGGATGGCGCTATTCAGTTGGTAAAGGTGCCTGGCACAAAAGAAGCCAAAAAAAGAGACTGGTTTGATTTTAAGTCTTTTGTCATCGGGGAATCAAACAAACTTGCTTTTGAAATGGCCCGTAGTTTAAGTGTTGAGAAACGAAGTGATACCAGTCCACTGGTAATTTTTGGCCCCCAAGGATGTGGCAAAACTCATCTTTTAGAGTCATCTTATAGGTCATTTAATAATTCTTTTCCATTGATACCCGCAGAGTTTATTTCTGCGGAAGAGTTCACCAGTCAATTTGTTGTTGCGATGCAAAAAAATCGTATGCCTGCATTCCGAGCTAAAATTCGTGCCAATTCTTTGTTTGTTTTTGATGATGTGCACCTGCTTGCGGATAAACCCGCTACTCAAAAAGAACTCATGCTTAATCTTGATGTTATCACCCAAAAAGGGGGTAGCATTATTGCTGGAATGGATTGCCATCCACGCATGGCAAAGAAAATCATGCCCGAATTGTTAGACCGATTGATGTCTGGCATGATTTGTTCGGTGGATGTTCCAGAAGATTCGTTGCGCATTGCTTTAATAAAGCGTTATTGGGCATTGTTGTCGAATCAAGATATCAACTCAGAAGTTGTTGAATATCTCAGTAAAGAGATTCGAGGCAATGTAAGGATTATTCTTGGTGTTCTTAAGCAGATATCTAATTCTGTAAGAATAAACCGTGTATTACCCACTATGGAATTGGCCCGATCTATTGTCAGTGGTTTTGTTAGGTGTGTTTTTAGGTCTATAACTTTGCAAGATATTGATGAAGTTGTCAGTACCTTTCTTTTTTTGGCGCCGGGTTCCTTAAAGTCTGGCGTTAGGGAAGAAAAAATGTCTTTCCCGCGTAATCTTGCCATGTATCTTGCTCGAAAAAACTCTTCTTTTACTTACCGTGAGATCGGAAGCTACTTCGGTAACCGTAATCATAGCACCGTAATCGCAGGCGAAAAACAGATCGAATCCTTGATTAAATTTGATTCGCGTGTTCAATTTGCAAACCTTGAATACGATCTCAATTTTCTACTTCAGAGCATCCAGCAAAAGCTTCAATCCAGCAGATCTTAACAACTTGCGTTTTATTTTGAGAGAATAGGTGGATTAGGCTGAGTCTGCCAATTCTTCGGCTTGCCGATTGCGAATTCTGTTTAACTATTCACTATTATTCCGTTTGTTCCTTTTATTTCTTCCGATTTGATTATTAGTGAAATGCGGCGATTAACAGATTGGCAATGCCGCAGGCCTTCGGGCGTATCGCAAGTGGTGGGGGTCGAAATGGATTTCGACAGCGATAAGCCTTCATATTCTGTAAAGGAGTCGGAGATGAAGCGGTTTGCTTTAATTTTTGGTGTGTTGGCTGGTTTAGCCATTGGTTCTAATAATGTCCACGCTAGCTGGGGTTCCCTAGGGTACAGCGGCTGGCAACCTTGGTACAATATTTTTGCAAAACGATATAAATGCCTTACGCCTGAAGAAGAAAGACTTCAGAAATTCTGGCACGATTATTACAATGCAATGGAGAAATATTACGGAGCACTAGATAATATTGACTGGGTAGCCTACTACAAGAATCATGGTTATCAAATCAATAGTGGCCCTGGTGGTAGCTCGAACGGTCGAGTTAATTATGCACCTGTTTTTGTAAGCCCCGGTCTTCAGTGGGCTGTTCCAAACGGTGCAGTAGGCGGCCCTCCAGTAAGTGGCGGAATGCCTGCGGGCTACGGAGTGATGCCAGCCGGTGGCGCAATGCCAGCCGGTGGTAACTTCCCCCCGATGCCAGTAAATTATGCCCCAGGTGCTGGTTACTAAGCTAGCTTGGGTAATATAAAAAGAAGCCATCGAGCATATCTCGATGGCTTCTTTTATTTATATAGCGATTAATTGGGTTTTACTATTAAGCTGCGTTCAGATTTTCTTAATTATAAAAAGCAAACCCCTTCAAACTTTTAGAATGTGCTAAGTTTCAACCATTAGCCATGTTTCCATGGATGGGAGGACTTATGCGAATTAAGTTGTTATGTAGTGTTTTGGCATTCGGACTTGTTGTTTCAAACTCTATTGGTCAACAACCCAAGACAACTGCTCCGCAAGCAATGCCTCCCAACCAAATAAATCCCCAGCAACAGTATCAGCAACAAGCACCCTACTTTGTTTATTACATACCCACAGCCCCAGACATGATGGGACCGGGCTTTTATTACACCAATTGTTACGGTGTGACTTATGGTCCAAATTATTGTGTAACGCCGCCTTTTGCTCCTTGCAATGGTCCTTTACCAGCTTTTGGCGCTGCCGCAATGAATCAAAAACCTAAGGCATATCCAGGGATGTCTTTTCCTACCCATCCGTATGTACGAAGTGCCCGAGATTATTTCATGGTGGATTAACTTAAGTTTGATTTGATGGGATATATAAAAGAGCCAGTTTTAACTGGCTCTTTTTGTTTAATAAGAACTTAACTATTCTCCAACGCCTGCCTTAAAACTTTGAGAGTTTTTAAAGGGTTTTCTGAGTTAAACAAAGCGTTGCTGACTGCAATTCGTTTAACCCCATGCTTGGCAAGTTGGGTGATGTTTTGAGTGTCAATTCCACCAATAGCAAACCAAGGAATAGTACAAACGGTGTTTGCCGCCTGAACAAAGTCCAATCCTGCTAGATTATTGAAAGTTTTGGTTTTAGAGTTGAAAACCGGCCCAACACCAATGTAATCAGCGCCGTTTTCTATTGATTTAAGAATCTGGTCTTCATTATGAGTACTGATACCAAGTATTTTATTTCTTCCGATAATTGATTTTGCTTCTTTAAGAGGCAAATCATCCTGGCCCAAATGTAGCCCATCAGCATCAACAATTTTGGCAATATCTGGCCGATCGTTAATGATGAGCAATTTTCCGTTTTGTGCGGTAAGGGTCTTAAGTTCAAAAGCATAGTCCAGCAACTTGCTATCAGGGGCATTTTTAATTCGTAATTGCACCATGTCTAACCCGTTTTCGAACAGAGTATCCAGCGTATCCATGAAGCCTGGATCAAGATGTTCGTGCCCTAAAAGACCATATATTTTGATGTCTTTAAGCTTTCCAGAGTAATCTAGAAAACGAAAAATTCTTTGTTCAAGATCATAAGACCTATATCTTATTTCGCCGATCGCAACCGAAAAATCAGGAGATTCTAATTTGCCGAATTCCTCTAGTGAGCGAAGAGATTCCTGTACTCTTTTAATATTTGCTTTGAAAACATCTTCGTCATTTAATCTGGTCAATTCTTGATTGGTGTGGATGGATGTACCTACATCTTCTTCAACATTACGATGAGAAATGATAAGAGTTGCAGGAATCCACTGAAGTGTTTCATTGAAATCATGCCTTAACTTTTTAGTTATTGTACATAACAGGCTCGAATTTAGAATAAATCTGCAATAATCATCGACTACTCTTAACCCTTCTCGTACCCGATTCGCAGCAGCATCCAGTATTCTCAAACAAGAATCAATTTCAGTGTTGGCATCTAAATCCAAAGGAACATCAAGTACCAAGGGCGCCATACGCTGATTGTCAATCCAATTAATCAGTTGTTCCCAATTGACTCCCATGGATTCAAGTATGAGCTGGGTGTTTTTAAAATCTTCAATGAGATAAACGAGAAAGCCTAAGCTTGTGCCTTCCTGTTCTGCGAGGATTTTTTTTGAGATACGCAATATTTTACTGCTAATATAAGGCTTTTTAGCAGATTCAAAAACTGAAAAACCAGCTTCAATGTTGTTGTTTGTTTTGGCAGAGACAATGCGGGATTCTTGTAAACCAAAATCTTTAAGAAGATTAGTAACAGGACCTTCAGGATCAAAAAGCAGTGCGCTGATGCAATGTTTTGCTTCAGGTTCCAAAATGCCTTCTTCGAAGGCAAGATGAAAAGCAAAATCCAGAGCTCTTCTGCATGCGGATGATAATTCAAGTTCCATTAGCGAATCTTTCGGAAATGTAAAAATAATTGATTATAAAGCATGTTTAATGAATAAACATCTTCTAAACTAGTTTCCCTTTATATTTTATTTAATTGACCCCAAGTTCCAAACCCACTTATTCGGAATGATATTTTTAAGAAATTCACAAGAAATCATCACCTCATTTCAGAAGATTATTTATTGGGTCGATTAAAGTAGAAGAAGTTAATAATTTCTCGATTGATGTTGTAAAAAATTACAAGCGATTGAGCCTACCAGGAGCAGTTCATGTTGCATCGAATAAGGTTAAATTCCAGCTCAATTAAATGGATCATTGGCGGAGCTGTTGTAGCGATGCAATTTGCAATAGCTGGTGAAATTACATTGGCCCAAGATAGTCCGATAATTGTAAAAAATCCGAGCAAAGTTCCAATTTATAACATTGAAAAGCTTAGGGAAATGGGGCGTTCCAACAGCTCAACAATTAAAGCTGCACAACTTGGTATTGATGGGGTTGCGGAAAAGCAGGATGCGATCCACAAGATGAGATTTTTGGGGATTATTTCTAAGGATCTGCCTGTTCGAAAGCAACAAGCTCAAACCGGAATGACAGCAGCAACAGCAAATTACACGCAATCCGAGTTGGATTTGAATTTTTCCATTGCCTACACCTATGTTTCCATTATTTATGCCAATCAACAGCTTGATGTCGCAGAACGCGGGATCAATGATCTAAATACCTTAGGCGATATCGCAAAGGAAATCGTAAAAACTGGGTCTAGAAATGATGTTTCAAAAAAGCAGATTGATCAGATCAATGTTTATTTGAATTTGTTTAATGGGAAAAAAGAAGAAGCTGTTCAAGGCGTACCACGAGCTAAAGCAGCATTAAGGGAAGCCCTTGGTGTAAGTGATATAAATTGGGATCTGCAAACAGCAGACAAAGTGTTGGCGCTTTCAAATATTGAGGTTAACAGGGCATCTGTTATTGCAGAAGCGCAATCTCGCAGGGGCGAAATTGTACAAGCACAATCTGCAGTGGATGCAACTTGTTTAGAAGTAAAAGCACAAGAGAAAATAAGGGCATTTGCCGGTAAGACTTTTGCATCGGGTTCTGATATCCATGCAAATATATTGCCGATTGCATCATTGGATGAGAATTACAGGCCGGGTGCGATAGCTCCAGAAATGCCAGGAAATCTTTATGGTTCTAAAAAATCCCGTGTGAATCAAGCAAAGATTTTGCATGAGAGAGCACAAACTGTTGCAGACAAGGCAAAAAGCTTGGTTGTTCTTGAAGCAGAAAACACCTACTTGCGTTGGATTGAAAACAAAAATCGTGCGATTAGTTATCTTAAGTCAGCAGAAGAAGCTGAAAAACTTGCTTCTTCACTAAAAGAACGGTTTGATCCCCGAGGTGGGAAAATTACCTTGGATGAGGTGATTACCACGGGTATTCAAGCCAACACTATTCGAATTGCTGCTAATGAAGCAATTTACAAAGCAACTTTGGCGCTGATTGCTCTTGAGAGAGTTAGTGGTGGTGGATTTATTGCTCCGCCAATCACCAAAAAATAAACCGGGCGCGTAACCTTGTTTGTCGTTATTCCTCCTTTGATTTTACACCTTGATTCATCACCCTTAAGGAAACCTATGCGAAGTAAATTCTGGCTGTTTTCTCTCTCTCTCTTGGGCGTTCTGCTTTATGGAATTTCCCAAGTAAGATCAGCCGAAAAACAAAAAGCTGTGCGTATTGGAATGATGAGGACTATCTTTAAAGATACTCCTGATTCTCTTTTACAAATTTTAATGAAACCATTCAGTTCAGTTATGGAAAGTCAAACTGGCCTGAGTGGTGATTTGGTGATGTCACCAAGCTATGACAAACTGGGAAAACAGCTTTGCGATGGCGAGATTCAAGTTGGTGTTTTTCATGGTTTTGAATTTGCTTGGGCAAAACTTAAATACCCTGATTTGGAACCGTTGATGCTTGCTGTTAACAATAAAGCCATACTGAAGTCTTATGTTGTGGTTGCAGATAACTCTGGAATCAAATCTGTCGACGACCTTAAAGGTAAAAGTGTTTCATTTGCAAGAGGCAATCGCGAGCATTGTAGGTTGTTCTTGGAACACCGTATTTTGCCTGCAAACACCAGTTCAGGAAAGTTTTTCGGGAAGATTAATTTAAATGCTGATGCTGAAGACGCATTTGATGGTTTGGCTTCTGGAGAAGTTGAAGTAGTTCTTTCTGATTCTGCACCTTGGGAGAGTTTTAAGTTACAAAAGCCAGGTACTGCTGGAAAGTTAAGAGTTGTGATGATATCCGAAGAGTTTATTCCTGCAGTAATCGGGTACAATCCTAAGAAGCTTGATCAAAATATCAGAGATAGCTTTAAGAATGGAATGCTCTCCGCAAGTGGGAATCCCAAATCGAAGAGAATGTTGGAATTTGTTAAAATTTCAAGTTTTGAAACGATTCCAGAAGACTTCAATGAGCAGATGTCTGAAATGCTTAAATCTTACCCTGCGCCATAACATCCCTTGGCAGACTAACAGAAAATCGTAAATAACATATTAACTCTGGGCATTAAAATTGTCCGGAGTTGATTTTTTTTAGCTGTTACGATGGTAACTCACCAATCAGTTGTTAGAATGCTTCAGCGTTTCAAGTCCCTGAATGATGGGGTATAAATATGGCAGAAAATATTCAAACCGTTGCGCTTAAAGATGAAACTCGCGACCGTTATCTCATTTATGCATTATCGGTGATCACTTCACGGGCTATTCCTGATGTAAGGGATGGTCTCAAGCCTGTACAAAGGCGCATTCTTTACACAATGTTTAATGATCTGCGATTAACCTTTGATGGCAGACCGAGAAAGTGTGCCAAGATAGTAGGCGATGTAACCGGGAATTATCATCCCCATGGGACTTCAGCAGCATATGAAGCTTTGGTAAGGTTAGCGCAGGATTTTGTTATGAGGGTACCCTTGATTGTGGGTCAGGGTAATTTTGGATCGGTAGATGGTGATGCTCCTGCAGCAGAGCGTTATACCGAGGCAAAGCTTGCATTAGCCTCTGAACATCTCATGATGGAATTAAAGCAGCGAACGGTGGATCTCCGACCTAACTATGATAATACGCGCGATGAGCCAATCGTATTGCCTGCCCAATTCCCTAACTTGCTGGTTAACGGGAGTTCTGGGATTGCGGTGGGTTTGGCAACCAACATCCCGCCTCATAATTTGGGCGATGTAATTAAAGCTTGCATACATCTTATAGAGAATCCCGAAGCAACAACATCACAACTGTTGGATCGTTTAAAGGGGCCTGATTTTCCTTTGGGTGGAAAAATATTGATAGACCGCCCTGCCCTCACAAAAATTTATGAGGAAGGATCAGGGAGCCTTAAGATCCAAGGGCAATGGAAGATTGAAGAAATTAACAAGGTTAAAAACATTATTGTTTATTCCATCCCTTTTGGTGTCGATAAGGGCAAACTTGTTTCTGATATTGGATTGATAATTATTGATCGAAAAGTTCCTCAACTTTTAAATGTAGTTGATGAATCCAGCGAAAAAGAAGGTGTCAAAATTGTGCTGGAGATGAAGGCGGAATCTTCTCCTGAACTTATCATGTCTTATTTGTATAGGCATACTCAATTGCAGGATAATTTCGCCTGCAACTTTACTTGTTTGATTCCCATCAAAGATGCGGAAGGTCGGGAACGAACAAGGCCAGAAAGGCTTGGGATATGCCAGATTCTCAGGCAATTCCTTGATTTCCGCTTTGAAACAATCAAGCGAAGGTTTGAGTTTGATCTTGAGCAATTACGAAAACGCATTCACATCCTTAAAGGTTTCAAAATTATTTTTGATGCTTTGGATCGTGCCATCAAGATGATTCGTGAGAGCCAAGGTAAAGCCGATGCCGCTGAAAAATTGATGAAGGCTTTTGGTCTTGATGACATTCAAACTGAAGCAATATTAGAAGCGCAGTTGTATAAGATTGCACAAATAGAAATTAAAAAGATCACTGATGAACTCCGGGAGAAAGCCAAGGAAGCAGATCGAATTGAAGATATTCTTGCATCGAAACGCAAACTCTGGGGCGTAGTAAAATCAGAATTAGCAGAGCTAGGCGAAAAGTTTGCGGATAAAAGACGAACAAAGTTCGGAGATGCAGATGAGGCAACCGAGTTTGATCCCGAAGCGTATATTCAGCGGGAAAATACCAATGTTGTTTTAACCCGCGATGGTTGGGTGAAAAGGATAGGTAGGCTCGCATCCGTTGAAGGTACTCGCGTTAGAGAAGGTGATGAAGTCTTGGCAGTGGTTCCTGCAAGCACTCTGGATCAAATTATTTTCTTTAGTGACGATGGCGCTGCTTTTACAATGAGAGCGAATGAAATTCCTGCAAGTTCCGGTTATGGAGAGCCTATAAACAAGTATTTTAGGTTGAATGACCGCGCAAAAATTATCATGATGGTTACCACGGATGAACGGTTCACCCAACCTTCGAAACCGGGCAAAGGTGATGATCCTATCCCGCCCTTTGTTTTGGTTGTAACCTCGCAAGGGCAGGTTCTTAGAACACCCTTAGTGGCACACAGAATTGCTTCCACCAAAACGGGTAGAATGTATGTACGGCTTAATGAAAACGACCGGGTGGTGAATGTTTTTATTGTCAATAAAGAAAAAAGCATGATGCTTGCTTCGAAGTTTGGGCATATCATTCATTTTTCAATAGATGAAGTTAATATTTTATCTGGCGTTGGAAAAGGTGTGATGGGTATCAAATTAGGGGAAGAAGATCATTGCCTGGGCGGGGTTGTTATTTCAGGCAAAGATTCCTTTTTGCAGGTTGAAACCACAAATGGTAAAACCATGGATTTTCGGCCCGGTAAATATGAAGTTGTAACCCGGGGCGGTAAAGGTTTTGAAGCTGTTAAAAGATCTGAATTTGCAAAAATTGTTCTCTCCCCGATCGAGTTGGTTAATTGGGATGAAATTGTAGATGCAGAAGCCCAAAAACCAAGCAGCCCTAAAGGTTTGTTTGATTAATTATAGTGTGAAACGGACAAGATAATATGAGTAGTGCCAATAGTAATTATTCCGCCAAGGACATTACGGTTCTCGAAGGACTTGAACCAGTAAGAAAACGGCCCTCGATGTACATTGGTGGTGTTGATCCCAAAGGGTTGCACCATTTAGTGTGGGAAATTGTTGATAACTCTGTTGATGAATACCTGAATGGGTTTGCAGATTCAATAACCGTCACGCTTCATAAAACAGGCGATGCAGTAACAGTTGTTGATAATGGCCGCGGTATTCCTGTTGATTTACATCCCAAGCATAAAAAGCCCGCACTTGAACTTATCCTTACCACTTTGCATTCAGGTGCTAAATTTGGTGAAGGTGATAATTATATTCATTCGGGCGGGTTGCATGGTGTGGGCGCTTCGGTGGTGAATGCGCTTTCAAAAAAACTAGTAGTAAATATTAAACGAGATGGTAGAGAGTATCGCCAGACATTCAAAAAAGGTAAAGCTTTTGGTGAACTCGAAAAGCTAGGGTCTATTCGTGGTACGGGAACAACAATCTATTTTGAACCTGACCCTGAAATTTTCCGAAATACTCAATTCGAACCCGATTGGATTAAGTCACACCTTGATGACATGTCTTATATCCACAGTGGTATGAAGATTGTTTTTATAAATCAAATATCTGGAGAAACATTTGATCTCACCCATCCGGGTGGTATCCCAGAGTTTCTTTCGAAGTTGGTAACTGATGGCCAAAAACCTCCCGTGACGGAAAGTATTTTTACTGTTAATCGCAAGGAAGGCGAAAAGATGGAGGTCGCCCTCCAGTGGACTGAATCCACCGATGAATCTTTTCGCTCTTATGTAAATGGCATCCGTACGGCATCAGGTGGTACGCATGAGAATGGTCTGAAAAATGGTGTTGGTAAGGCCATTCGCAATTTTATGGAGACCCACGATATCAAAGTTAAAGGTATTGCAATTACCGCTGAAGATATTCGTGAAGGGTTGGTGGGAATTCTTTCAGTGTTTGTTCGTGAACCAATGTTCCAAGGCCAAACTAAAGAAAAATTAAATAACCCAGAATTGACAGCGTTGGTGGATGGTTTTGTTCGCCCTGCACTTGAAGCATGGCTTAATTTTAACAAAACTGCAGCAGACCAAATCGTTGGAAGAATTGTCCTTTCAGCCCGAGCAAGGCTTGCATCACGAGAAGCAGCATCCGAGGTAAAACGAAAGTCTGCAACTTCGAGAAGATTAAATCTTCCCGGCAAACTTTCTGATTGTAAATCAACCAATCTTGATGATTCAGAACTATTCATCGTTGAAGGTGATTCAGCAGGTGGTTCTGCCAAACAAGGTCGTAATAGCAAAGTTCAGGCTATTTTACCCTTGCGAGGTAAGATCTTGAATTCTGAAGGATTACCTCTTGCAAGAGTTATGGCTAATACAGAACTAAATGATTTAGTTACAGCGATTGGAACAGGGGCTGGAGAAAAGTTTGATATCTCTGGGTTGAGGTATGGGAAAATTATTTTGTTGATGGATGCAGATGCGGATGGCCATCACATATCAACATTGTTGTTGGGATTCTTTTTTCGGCATATGCCCGAACTAATCCGCAAGGGTCATGTGTTTCTGGCACAACCGCCCCTATTTAGGGTTGATGTTGGCAAGGAAACTTTTTGGGCTCGAGATGATAGCCATAAGGAAGAAATTCTTTCGGGTTTAAGGGCTAATGCGAAACCAGAAATCTCGCGCTTCAAAGGTTTAGGCGAGATGGATCCAAGCGTTCTTGCATTGACCACGCTAGATATTAAGACCAGGATTTTGCTAAAAGTTGAAATCGATTCAAATCTTGAAACAGATAAAACATTTGTTGATCTTTTGGGGAAAGATGCAGCCCCCCGCTTTAAGTTTATCATGGAACATGCAGCACGCGCAGTGGTTGATGATTTGGATATTTAGTTTTGGTCTCTTATTTTTGCTTTATACCATGTTAATTGCCTGTTCAGGCCTATGAGCCATTTCATTTCTTGTGTAGTAGGTTTTGAGCGAGCTATCATGGTTTTAATTCCATTAAAAAGAGCATCAGCTTTTGGGCCAAACAAAAAGTGAATTTCTTCTAGGGATGATTTTAGGGCATCAAAAGCTTGCTGTTGCATTTTCCATGATGCTAATTCAATTGGTTTGGTTGTTTCTTCATCTTTTTCTTCCATTACCATATTGATTTCGTGAAGTGTGATGGCAACCGACATAGCTAAATTAAGTGCGGGGTAATCATCAGAGGTTGGTATACCTATGAGCAAATTGCATAAGCTTATTTCTTCGGTGGTTAATCCGGAAGATTCGGGCCCAAAAACCAATGCGACTTGGGAACGATTGATTTCTTTTGATAAAACTTTTGCTGCAATCCTGATTGGTTTTATTATTGAAGCACGCGCCAACCCTTTGGTTTGGCTTGATGTTGCAGCCACATAGGTACAGTCAACAAGAGCTTGCTCGATTAAATCAACTTGGGTTGAATTGTGAAGGATTTCTTCCCCTTGGCAGGAGAATTTTTTAGCTTCATCATCAAGATGGTTTGCTTTGGGTGAAACTAAAACGAGTTGAGAAAACCCCATGTTCTTCATTACTCTTGCGATGGAACCAATGTTCCCTGCAAATTGAGGCCTTACCAATATTATTTTGCAGTTTTTAAACATGGTTGCTGGTCTGTTGGTACAGGATTAGGATTTAACCATCGCAATTTCCATAGCTTTAACTTTTAAGCCTGCGAGATCTAGTTTTCCGCTGCCTAACACTGCGATTTCGTTGACGGGGTGAAAATCTTTTTCCGAAGGAACCCAAAGGTTTGGTAATCCGCGAGAGGATAATTTCTTTATCCATGTTTTAACATCGAGCCCAAAGCTTTCAAGAATACTAGGTATAAAGAGCACTAAGATTCTTTCGCCACGAGTGATATCCGGTACGCAAGTTACAGCGCACACCCTTTCCGATGATTGAAGAACTTCGTGAAGTTCATCTTCAAGGCGTTCGAGAGGGACCATTTCACCGCCAATTTTTGCAAAACGACTTAATCTTCCTGTAAGGGTGACATAGGATTCAAAATTGATTTTGCCCATATCTCCTGTGATGTACCAACCATCTATAATTACGGAAGCTGTTTTTTCCAAGTCATCAAGATAACCTTTCATGACATTTGCACCTGTTGCCAATACCATTCCTTCGTGATTTGGGGGAAGAATTTCAAGAGTATCAGGGTCAACAATTTTAATTGAAACTCCTGGAATAATCTGGCCAATCGAGCCCGCCATTTGGCCTAAAATAGTTCCCTCAGGAATGGTTATATCCCCTTTATTAATACAAACTACGGGAGATAACTCAGTGCACCCGTAGCCTTCCAGAGGAAGAATACCGAATTTCGATTCAAAATCTTTGGCAAGTTGGATTGGAAGTTTCTCTGCGCCACAAATTAATATTCGAAGTGATTTAAAATCATCAGATTCAGATTTTTTAAGGCAGAAGCGCAGGAAAGTGGCTGTTGATAAGTATGCTGTACATTGATAACTTTTGCATGCAGCTCCAATATCACGGGCTTGCCTTGGGTCGGGTTGATAAACGATTGAAGCCCCTACTTGAATGGGTGTCCACATGGAAACAGTGTACCCGAAACTGTGAAAAAAAGGCAGTGCTCCCAAAAGACAATCCGTGTAATCGACATCTGCACCTTTGATGGTGGACCAAACATTGGAAGTTATATTGTTGTAGGTGAGCATAACGCCTTTGGGGTTTCCGGTACTTCCGCTAGAAAAAATAATTGTCAAAGTGTCATCTTTGTTTGGTTGATGAGCTTTCAAAATGGTTTTAATAAACAAGGAGGGAGTCAAGATTTTACTTGCAAGAAAAGTCAGGATTTTTTCAGTTGAACTTATATTTTGCATTATATCTTCCAAGTAAAGCAACCTGATGTTTTTAATATCGGGCCAACTAACCTTACTTGTAAACCGCTTGGCTGTAATAACAGTCTTTACTCCCGATTTTTTTATGCAATGCTCTAAAATCCCTATGGATGCTGTGTAATTTAAATTGACTGAAATCTTTCCTATCGTTCCTAGGGCAATGTTTGTAAGTGCGCTTCCGGTGCTGTTTGGAAGCCAAATTCCAACGATTGTTTCCTCTTTTAGTTCATGGCGAAGTTGTTTTCCAAGGCAACTGACTGCAACTAAAGCCTTGCCATAAGTGAGGTTTAATTTTGGATTGGTGTTGTCGGGGAAGCATAACTTTTCAGGATCTCTTAAAGCCTGTAATGCAAAACCAATATGAACAAGAGGCAGGTCATTATGAGCGATTTTTGCAGCTTCCACGCTAAGACCTTGAATTACTGCTTTAATATCTTTAGCTTCCTCTAATGTGGTTAAAGGTTTGCCTATGAAAAGATGCCAATGGGTTTCGTTGTTGATGATGTTCCGATTGAACACTCCTTTTTTTCGGATGGTAAAATTGCTTCCTTTTGGTTGCTCTAGGTGGACGGGGACAATTAAAGCATTTGTTTTTTTAAGTATTGCCTTTAGGACGCGGAATGAATCAATTTCAAACCCGCTGCTAGTTTTAAACCATTCGGTTACAACACCTATGTTTTCATTGTTTTTAATTATGCTTCGTGCTTCTTTTAAGGCTTTTACAATACCTCGAAGTCCAAGGTTCGGCTGAATATAAATAATAAGATTGTGCAGGGGAGTGTTTTGGGCCGGGTGGCATGGTAGTGCAGACAAATCGAAAACTAGGATTTTTTTTACAGGTAAATTAAGAAGGGCGAATTGTTCATCAAATCGGATTTGGGAGGCCACAAAAATTACACCACTTTTAACCGGAATATTCTCTATTCCATGCATGGTTATTTTTGCAGACCCAGAACCCTTTTTTATCAAAAAAATAATTTGAAGTAGTAGTAGGCCCAAAATGCCAACAGCGGTTAACCATGAAGTAGAATCTACAATTATGGCAGCAGAAAAAAAACTTTGCATCTGGTGCAACTCCTATAGTATTTAAGCACAATCTGAATCCTTCAGAAAACCACCAGAGTTTCTTTGTTTTAACCAAGTTTTAGCATTACAACATTGGCACAATAACATTGTTTGAAAGAACTTTGCCATATATGTTGTATTGTTCCATTAAAAATTGTTATCATAATATGTCTGCCGGGATTTGGAGATGATTCTTCAATCTGACACTTATTAAAGCTTTTTGAAGGCTTTGACATGATTTATTCTCGTTTTTATGACTTTGGGGGATTAACTATGAAAATTTTAAAATCGATTGCTGTTGCCTGCGCCTTTCTGATTTCTAGTGTCGCAAACGCACAAAATATTAGCTTTATCAAGGATGTGGCACCAATTTTAAAAGAAAATTGTTTTGCTTGCCATGGTTCTAAAAACCCAAAAGGTAAGCTGGATATGACAAAATACGAAGCATTGAGGCATGGTGGTACGAAAGATGACCCAATTGTTGCTGGGAAACCCGATGAAAGTTATTTTATCGATGTTTTAAAAGCCACGGATAAAACAAGAATGCCCCCTAAGGAAAGTGGCGACGCCCTTTCCCCTGAAAAAATTAAGATTCTTCAGCAATGGGTAGCGCAAGGTGCCAAAATTGACAAGGAAGTTGATGCAAAAGCTGATTTATTGAAAGAATTACGCATTCGTTGGAAAGCCCCCGTGCCTTCTGCAAAGTACTCTTTCCCAGTTGCTGCTACCGCTCTTGCGTTTTCTCCAGATGGTAAAAAAATCGTTGTTGGTGGTCATCATGAAATTACAGTTTGGGATGTGGATACTGCTAAATTAGAAAAAAGGATTAATACCCGTGCGCGGCGTGCCATGGCTTTCCTTTTCCTTCCCGATGGTAAACTTGTTGTTGCAGGAGGCCGACCCGGTGAAGAAGGTGATGTAAGGGTCTATGATATCTCTGGTGCGGGAAAAATAACTGATGGCGTTTCGTTCTTGGATGGCGTTGATGATAAAAAAATCATGCTCAAACAGCTTTTGGATACGGATGACGAGGTGCTTTGCCTAGCCCTTAGCAGCGATGGTAAAAAGCTTGCTGCAGGTGGTTGCGATCGTCTTCTACATGTTTGGGATATTGGTTCTGGTATAGAAAATGCAAAGCTAGAGCAGTCCATCGAAAACCATGCAGATTGGGTTTTTTCAGCGTCTTTTTCACCAGATGGAAAGTTTCTGGCCAGTTCTAGCCGAGATAAAACTGCCAAGGTTTGGAACCTTGCGTCCAAGGAATCTTTAGCAACTTTCCCCGACCATCAAAATTCTGTTTATGGGGTATTTTTTAAGGCGGATGGAAAGAATTGCTATTCTGCAGGTGATGATAAACAACTCAGACTTTTTGGTCTTGAGGGGGAAAGAGCTGGTAAACAAGTGCGTGTCATTGGCGCTCATACAGGGCAGATTCTTAAAATTGCGGGCAATGATAAAGCTAATCTAATCGCTACGGGAGGTTCAGATAATACCATTAAAACTTGGAATGCAGAATCTGGTGCTGCTGTAAAAACATTCGCCGGTCTAACTGATCAAGTTCTTTCATTGACATTTAATAAAGATGGTTCGTTAGTTGCTGGCGGTGCCTGGAATGGTGAAGTAATAATATGGAAAACCGCAGATGCAGTTGTAGTCAAAAAAATTGCAATTTCTCCTGGATTACAGACTGCAGGTAAGTAGGAAATTGGTATTCTTTGTATTTTGAGAATCTAATATTTTGGAAGATGTTAATCGCTATCTAAGCTTGGCAACGCTTGATGAGTTCAAGAGTTCTAAGGGCAAAATCAATTATTTTTCTTGGGGTCAAGGCCCGACCATTGTATTTATACATGGTTTAGCTGACTCTAAGGATGCATTTGTTTCCATCTCCAATATTCTTTCCAGCAAGTTTCGTTGTATCGGTTTAGATATTCCCAAAGTAGTGTTGGGAAGTAGTACTAAAGATCAAACTTTGTTAGATGCTTACACCGAATTTATAAAAGACTTCATCGAGAAAAAAGTAAAGTCGCCCGTAGTTCTTTTTGGTTCCTCTTTTGGTTCTACTTTGTCAATAAACCTTGCATTAAAAACTCCTAAGTCTGTTTCAGGTTTAATATTGCAAGGAGGTTTTGTTTATCGCCCTCTTAGTGTGGTTGAGAGGTGCTCTGCTTTTCTTGCCAGCCTTTTCCCTTTCAATGGTGCAACTTTCCCTTACCTTGAATTCGTTATGAAATCACAACATTACCACGCTTTTCATGGTAAACCCTCCTATCGTTGGAATAGATTAGTTGAAAGCGTAGGTAAAGCCTATTTCAGCACCACAGGCAGGCTTGCAGCGGCTATTAACGATATCGACTTAAGGCACAAAGCTTCTGATTTTCGTAAACCTGTACTTTTAATTGACGGTGAGGTTGATCCCCTGATCGGTCCTAATATTCGAAAAACCCTATATGAGGCTTTTCCTGATGGTGAAAAAGTGGTGATTGAAGGGGGTGGGCATTTATTGCCTTACAGTCATCCCGAAGAAATTGCTGCCCATACGGAGCAATTTTTAAATAAAGTATTTCCTAATAATCGGATAGTATCAGAGTAGTAACGCCATTTGATTAATCAGTCTTTATTCAGGAATTTCACATGGGACAGAAGATTCATGTTATTGGGATAGGCAGCGATGGATTATTTGGCCTGACGACCCTTGAAAGGGATATTCTGGCGCAGTGCGAGATTATATTTGGTTCTGAAAATGTACTTCGCTTAGTAGAAAGCCTTAAAGGCGAAAAGCGAAAAACCGGACCTGATCTTCAAGAGTTGTGCGAGTCGCTACAGAAACTTGATGTTGGTAAAATGGTTTCGCTTTTAGTAAGTGGTGACCCGTTGTTTTATGGAGTAGTGCGATATTTATCAGAAAAGATCGGGAAAGATCGCTTTGAAGTTCATCCGCATGTCAGCAGCATGCAAATGGCTTTTGCTCGAGTTAAGGAGAGTTGGGATGATGCCTATCTTACAAGCTTGCAAAACCAATCTTTGGATAAGGTGATCGAGAAAATCAGAGTGTCTGAAACTGTTGGTATATTTACCAACATCGTCGAAAACCCTAGGGAGATTGCAAAGAGATTGCTTGCAAGGGGGATTGATTACTTCAAGGTTTTTGTTTGTGAGAATCTCGGTGGCAAGGACGAGAGGGTTACCCAGGCGGAACTTTCAGAAATCGTTGAAATGGATTTTGATCCACTCAATGTTCTTATTCTTAAACGAAAACCGGGTCGTCCTGATATTCCTGCGACATCATGTACTCCCAGACTTTTTGGGAATCCAGATGATATTTTTGCCCAGAGTAGGCCTAAAACGGGTTTGCTTACCCAATCTGAAATCCGTGCCATTGCTCTTTCAAGGCTTTCCGTAAAGCCGACTAGCGTTGTCTACGATATTGGTGCCGGGTCTGGTTCTGTTTCGATAGAGGCCGCACAACTTTGCTATTCGGGTATGGTCTATGCGATTGAACAGGATGCCGCGGATTACCATTTGATTCTTGCCAATGCAGAAAAAATGGGCATTAGAAACATTAAGGCAATCCATGGCATTGCTCCTGAAGTTTTTCAGGGACTGCCACGGCCTGACGCCATCTTTGTAGGAGGAATAGGCAAGGAAGTTACCGGGTTGCTGGATGCAGCTTTTGAAACGCTAGTTCCCCAAGGTAGAATGGTTGTAAATGTTGGTTCAGTAGAAAACTTGTATGTTTGTGTAAATACAATGCGGAAAATTGATCCTGAATTTGAAGTGCTGATGGTTCAGATTTCCCGGGGTTTAAATCAATACGGGTCACTTAGATTTGAGGCGATAAATCCTTCTTATTTACTTACAGCAGTTAAACATTGATGTGATTAGTTTTGTTTACCAACCCATTGAACATGAACTTGTCTGGTTCTGGGGCCATCAAATTCACATAAAAAAATGCCCTGCCATTGACCAAGGATAATTTTTCCTTCTTCCACGATTACATGAGACGAGTTTCCAAACAACCCGGTTTTAATATGGCTGTCGCTGTTACCCTCCCCGTGTAGGAACTTAGCGAGATTTTTTGGGATCGATTTCTCAAGCCAATGTAGTGTGTCATGAATAACATCGGGGTCCCAGCACTCGTTGATTGTCAAACCTGCTGTGGTGTGTGGGCAAAAAATCACACCAATTCCCGACCTGATTGCGCTTTTCTTGAGGCTTGATTCCACTAGGCGAGTTATATTTACAAATTCACAGCGGTTCTGGGTGAAAATTTCAATAGTATCCATACTTCTTGGCCTCGCATTTTTAATGCCAAAACTGATAATATCTCTTATCTTATAGAATTCTTTATTTGACTTGAGGTCTTGCATGATTGCAAAAATTAAAGCGCTTTGCTTTTTCGTTTTAGCTATAGCGTGCGTTTCATATGCACCTAATCTGGATGCCCAAAACTCTTCCTTACCCCAACCCATTATTGTTCTCCTTAATAAAGCCATTGAGGCGCATGGCGGGTATACTAAGCTTTCAACCCATAGGGCCGACCGTGTGAAAATGAAAGGCTCGATTCAGTTTGCTGGAGTAGATGCTACATTTAAAGGTGAAACAACCGTTCAACTACCTGACCAGATGAAAACTGTTCAGGAAATTACGGTTAAGGGTAAATCTTTTAATGTGATCCAAGTGTTTGATAAAGATAAAGTCTTGGTTAATTTAAATGGGCAACCTCAAAAAGCTGAAGAGCCTATAGCGGTACAAATTAAAGAAACAATGCGCCTTGCGAAAATCATCAGGCTAGTACCCCTGTTGACAGGTAAAGAATTTGAAATAACTGACCTTGGATTTATTAAAGCTGGAGAATTGGCCCTGCATGGCATCAAAGTAAAAGAAGTTTCCAAGCCTGATATCCTTTTGTTTTTTGATAGGCAAACAGGCCTTCTCGTGAAAACCGAACAAATTAGGGAATTTGAAAAAAACAAAGTGGTTCAGGAAGATTATTTCTCTGACTTCAGGGATCTAGGTGGTTTTAAAAGACCTGTTAAAATTCAGTCATTTAGAAATGGGAAAAAAATTCTTGATGCAGAACTAGTCGAAGTAAGATATTTTGAAAAACTGCCTTCAGAAGACTTTAAACCATAACGCATTAACCAAACAGCAGAAGGTATTATGAAGCCTGGTAATTACTATGTTAGAAAACAAGATGCTGGTATCCAACTATTGGCATGGCTGAAAGTTTCGCTGAAGCTTGATGGGGGATCCTGCAACCAGTTAATAGCAGCAGGTTGCATCTTTATCGATAAGAAGCAGGTGAGGGACCCGAAATTGCAGCTTAAGGGCGGGGCTCGGGTATTCTTGAAACCCTCCCCTAAACCTTTGAAAACCAATAAGAAAAAAGCAGAAGCCCGTGTAGTTATTGCTATGCCGGAAATTATTTACTTTGATGATGATATCGCCATTGTTGAAAAACCCAGTGGCCTTACCACGGTACATCACGCCCAAGATAAAAAAGAATTTTCAGAGAGAGACCGCAAGTTTTTGCCTTCTACTTTGCAGGATATCCTGCCCGATATTCTTTCTGTTCATACAAAAAAAAAGGTGCCTTTTGTTCGCGCCGTTCATCGCTTAGATAAAGAAACGAGTGGAGTTTTGGTCTTTTCTTTGAATAAAAAAGCTGAAAGTTCCCTTGGTAAGCAAATGAGAGAAAAAAAATTCACCAGACGCTATATTGCTTTGGTTCGTGGTCAGATCGAAAACCAAGAAATCCGCTCAATTCTTGTTCGCGATCGGGGTGACGGTCGCAGGGGCAGTTCACTAAAAGATCCGGATGGCGAGTTGGCAGTTACCCATGTCAAAAAAATAGAATCTCTTGGAGATATTTCTGTTGTTGAATGTGAGTTAGAAACAGGAAGAACCCATCAAGTACGCATACATTTGGGGGAATCAAATGCCCCGTTATGTGGCGAAAAGATTTATGATAGGCCAATAAACGGCCGCCCTAAGCCAGATCCAAGCGGGATCGATCGAATTGCGCTACATGCATGTTATTTAAGTTTAGAACATCCTACGAGTGGAAAAGTTATGAGTTGGAAAAGTTCAATTCCGCATGATATGCAAGGAGTGATTGAAAGGTTTAGGGAAAAAAATAAAGCCCCGGAATAAATCCAGGGCTTTATTTTTAGAATTACAACTCTATGGTTTTGGAGTTGGAACTGGGACTGGAGTTGGAACTGTACTCGACTTTATTGAAATTGGATTCACATCCATGGTTTCAACAAAGGTATCCTGAGTTTGTTCAAGATCAATCTTGGTTTTCTGCCCACCGATATCAACGGTAAGATCACCAGTAATCTTAAGGCTCATACTCGAGCGATCAATTCTACCCTTCGCTGCATCAAAAAAAATAAGGCCGTTTGATGAAGATGTTTTGATATTTGCGGCATCTATTTTGAAGGGCAATCCGCCAGCATTGCTAGAAACTGGCTTTGTATAAACCAATTCTGCCTTAACTGAAATCTTGTCCATTTTCTTTTCGTCTTGTCCTTCATAGGTGTAGGTATACGCGTTGTCGTACTTCCCAATTGGTCCCATATCAAGGGAGGTTGTACGCTTCCAAGTACCTTTTTCCTTGTCACCTTTGGTAACTTCGATATTAGGAATTGCGCCAAAAGTAGGTTCAGCCATCTCTACCATGGTTTTTTCGCTAAGTATCTTATCAAGCAAAGGTTGCATCTGTGGGTTTGAATTAATCAATTTTTTGACGAATTCTTCGCGGCCTCCGATTTTTGTAACTTTCATATCCTTGGTGTTGATGGTTACTAAAAATTCAGTTCCAACCAAGGCTTTGAAGAAATCAGACAATGGTGTTGTTGATGCAGATTCCTTAGTGGAATCATGCTGAACTTTGGTTCCACCAATATCAATGTTTAAAATGACGCCTTCAATTTTTTGCTTAAGTTCCCAATTGTCGCCGTCTTGCTTGACAGGAGTCCAACTGAAATAAAAGGTTTGGTTTTGTTCCTGATTGATGTCGGTACCACTTACCTTCATTTTTTGAACGGTTTTAGTAACCACCTTTTGATAAAAGGTTTTTTCCTTTTCAAATTTCCATTTAATTGTTGATTTTTCTTGGGCCCCTAACGAAGGGATAACCAAAGCAACAAAAACAAATCCAACTACCCATCTCATACTCGACATCGAGAATCCTCCAAAAAGTAAGAAACTAATCCACTTAAATGATGTTCGTGGAAGTATATATACAGTATTCTCATCTACAGCAAAATATCATACAAGAAATTCTATGGTTTTTGAATATTTCTGGTAAATATTTGGAATAACTTAAGGAAAGTAAGAATGAATCTGTTAACCACGCTGTCAAATTCATTAATGCAGGGTTTTTTTCCAAATGGATGGGATTTAGGCAAAATAGATGGTCTTGCAGAGGTTTCTGGGTCTGATTTAGTGTCTAAAAAGAGCTGGTGGAACCCTGAATTCAAGCCAATCCCCTGTCAAAATCTAGGCGATTTTGATGTGTATATGGGGCATGAAATAGCTCTTGAAATTTCGAACTCACGAAAAAATGGGCGTGAACTTGCCATGATTTTGCCTGTTGGCCCTATGGGTATGTACCGTTGGGCTGTTTATTTTTTAAACCAATGGGATGTGAACTGCTCGCATGTGCATGGATTTAACATGGATGAATGGTCCGATGCTGAAGGAAATACTCTGCCTTCTGATAATTCCGGGGCATTTCAATTTGCAATGGAAAAAGCGTTTTATGGCCCGTTAGGTAAACTTACGGTGCCCAAAAATCAGCGAAACTTTGCTTTAAAAAATAATCTCCCATCCTATGCCGAGAAAATAAAAGCTCTTAAAACCAAAGGTGCCAAACTTATTACAGTCTTTGGTATTGGCCGTGTTTGTCATATTGCGTTTTGGGAACCACATTTCGCTGCTGAATTTGATTCCGTTGAACAGTGGAAACTGCAAACCCACCGTTTAGGTGCCAAGCTTCACCCATTAACCATTGAACAAAATGCTCTGACAAGTTTTAAAAGTAGAACGACATTAGTGCCTGCGTTTGCCAATACGATTGGGCCAGGTTTATTCTTGCAGTCAGATAGTATTATTGGGGGTTGTGATGGCACTTTTGGCAGGGGAATGCAATGGCAGGGCCTTTCATTGAGAATGAGTTTGCTGCATGAACCAACGCCATGGATACCAAGTTCGTTTATGCCCACTTTGCCCGGGAAGTTGTTTTTCTTGAACGAATTAGCAGAACCCTTGGTTGCTGATTGCAATTAAATTGGTTTTAATGAGTTGAGAATCACATGCACTACTATGTCAATTTCCTCGGTTTTAAGGGTTCGTAAATCTAAAACGATTTTGTCCTCTTTTATCCGGGTAAATAGGGAAGGTTCAGCGGTTCTAAGTTTGTGAGATAAAGATTGTGTATCGAGATTGGGAGCTGAGAAATCGACCACCCAAGTAGGCATTTGCTGATCTGGTAAAGTTCCGCCTCCTGCAAAACCTTCACTGATTTTAGCTTCAACCTTATCGCACAAGCCGATTTGCTTTAATTTGGTTTCTAATTGAATAGCTTTTTCGTGTAGTTCATCCATGGAAACAGAGAGCATTTTCAAGGTGGGAATTTTCTGGCTTACCGTGCTTGAATTTAGATGAAGCAATAAGGTTTGTTCGAGTGCAGCAAGGTTCATTTTGTCGAGTCTGAAAGCTCGCATCAGTGGGTCGCTTTCAATCTTATCAACCCATTCTTTTTTACCTGCGATAATTCCAGCTTGAGGGCCACCTAAAAGTTTATCTCCACTGAAAAGCGTCAAGTCTGCCCCAAGTGAAATACTTGTAACAGGGTTAGGTTCCTCATCAAAACCCTTGCAATTAAGCGGTATTACCGCCCCGCTGCCTGCATCGTCAATAACGGGGATGTTGTGCTTTTTTCCAAGCTCAATTAGTTCTTCAATGGTTACGGATTGCGTGAAACCATTGATTTTGTAATTGCTGGTATGAACTCTGATTAGGGCGCCTGTGTTTGGCCCAATTGCAGATTCATAATCTTTGATTCGGGTGATATTGGTGGAACCCACTTCCCTCATAATGGCGTTGCTGACTTTCATGATTTCTGGAAGTCGGAAGCTCCCGCCTATTTCAATTAATTGGCCCCGGGAAATAATCACTTCTTTATTTTCAGCAACAGATTTTAAGACGATTATAGTTGCAGCTGCACAATTATTTACAACCGTGGCAGATTGGCACTTAAGTAACTTGCATATCCATTCTCTTACAGAATCCTGCCTGGAAGATCGCTTTCCTGTTTCGATATCTACTTCAAGATTGATATAGCCAGAGGCAGCCAGGTACGCTGCTTTCGCAGCTTCTTCTGCCATAGGTGAACGGCCAAGATTAGTGTGTAAAACAATGCCAGTTGCATTGATAACTTTTCTTAGTTTTGGTTTGAAATGCAAAGTCAATCGATTGCAAACGGCCAAGCCAATGGATTCGGGTGAGGTATTTAAGGGTGGAGAGTTATCTTTGCTTAATGAGTTTCGAAGTTCATCGAGATAAAGCCTGATTTCTGAAACGACATTTTCTTGACCCAGAGTAAGGGTAAGATCATGAATAGCCTTGATTTTAAGGATAACATGAACAGCAGGCAGGCTTCGAAAATTATTATTGGTCATGTTCTAAGTTTTCTTGAGGGGTTTTTAACTGCTTTAAGGGAGGGTACCTAAGGTCGCCTTCCCTTCTAGTTGTTCCGATCTTATCGAGATGTTCGCAGAAAGGCACTGCATATTTTCGCGAAGTTTTTAACAAATCTCTTATTTCCGCAACAGTCAAACCTTTGCCATTTTCAAGTGCGTTTGAAACTAAGCAACGCATTTCTTGTTCAACATCGTAGTCAAGGTATAAGTCGTCTTGCAAGCAGACTAATTTTCCCTCTTGAACGCTAAGGTTAAAGAGTTCTTGCAGTTGGATTTTCTGCCCTCCAAGGTGATTGATGAAATCTTCCATGGGTGGAGGTGCAAACTTTGCCTCGCGATAAGTTGAGTGGATTTTCTCGAGAAGTTTTCTTTGGTTGTTTGATAACTTAGGTTTGAAAGCTGTTAACCCAATTCGCCTTTTGTTGCCAGTGAGGATTTTTTGTGCAATCATCTGGTCAATCAAATCCTGAACTAGTGCATCATCAGCGACATAGGCTAATTCGCTGGTAACGCGCTGGCGTTCGTGTGTTGATATCAATGGGTTTTCTGCGTGGAGAGATTCTAGGATAGTGGTTGTTTTGGTTTTTAAATCAATGATCAATTGATTATCGATTATTTTTTTTCTTCCTGTCGAGGTGTTGATTTCAAAAAGTGCTCCATCTTCCAAACCTAGTTTTAATTGCTCGTTGATTGCACTTGGATCAATACCAGTGAAAAGAGGCAATGATTCTTCATTGATTCCTTTGAAACCTGCAAACCAAGCTGCAGCTTTTAGCTTTAATACATCTACCCCTGAAGCAAGATCGTTAAGCATTTGAATAGAGTGAGAATGCCTTCTGCGGATTTTACCTGCAGTTGGCTGGATAACATTTCCTCCGCCAAGGGTTGCGGTTGCTGAACTATTTCGGATTACAAAAGGTTGGCCCCAAGAAGCGGTTATGGGTTCTTTTAAAAACAATTGCGCAAGGCCTGGTTTCCCAGGTGCAATTGCATCGTCTTCCAATATGGATAAGGTTCCTAGAATTTCGGAAGTTCCTAGATGAAGCCTGACGGGTAATCGATGCTTCAAGGGTTTTTTTCTTTCTTTTGCGCAGTGCAAAACGACTGAAATTATTTTAGCAGGGAACAAATACCCAGGCGTTGCAAGTTCCTGACCCCTTACTACTTCATGGTGATCGATTCCAGCCAAATTGATGGCACAGCGCTGCCCCTCGGAAGATTGTTTGATATTTTTTGCGTGAGATTGCAAAGATCGAACCCGTACAGTTTTTCTATCCGGGAAAAGCTCTAATTCGTCGCCCTCACTTACTTTACCCGTATATACAGTCCCGGTTACAACCGCTCCATAGCCGTGAACTGCAAATGACCTATCAATGGGCAATCGAAAAAAGTGCTGTTCTTTTTTTGCTTCAATACCTGCGCAAATCTCTGTGATTTTGGTTTTAAGTTCAGCAATACCTTTGCCAGTGGTTGCTGAGGTTTGAATAATTGGGGCATTTTCAAATGCTGACCCCTCGAGTAATTCGCGGATTTCCATTTCCACGACTTCGAGTGTATCGGAATCCCCAAGGTCGCATTTGGTTAAAGCTACAAGTCCATGTTTGATCTTTAAGAATTTAAGTATTTCAAGATGTTCTCTTGTTTGTGGCATAACTGAATCATCGGCTGCAACAATTAAAAGGGCGATATCAAAACCAGTGGCACCAGCCAGCATGTTCTTGATGAATTTTTCATGACCTGGAACATCAATAATTCCAATTCGATAGCCCGGAAGATCAAGATTTGCAAAGCCCAGATCAATGGTGATACCCCGCGCTTTTTCTTCTGGTAATCGATCGCAATCAATTCCAGTAAGTGCCTTTACAAGGCTGGTTTTGCCATGATCAATATGGCCCGCAGTTCCTAGTATCAGATCTCTCTTTAGCATATTTTCCTTACAATTACTGTTTTAAGCTTGCAAGATACTCCACTAAATCCCTAAGTTCATACCTGCTTAATTGCTTGTAAAGATCAGCGGGCATTGCGGATTTACCCGCTTTCTTTTCGTCGATGTCGGTTTTTTTTACGGTGATCAACTTTCCCTCAAAATCCATCAGGACAAGTTCATTTGGTTTGTCTTGTTTTAAAATACCAGTCACTGTTTTGCCATTTGACAGCACTAACAACAACGATTCAAATCCTTTAGCAATGTTTTTTTCAGGCAAAATAAGCGACTCAAGCAGGTATTCGCGTTTCTGTTTGCTTCCTATGCCGTTGAGTTCTGGACCAACATCACCGCCCTGCCCTTCAACTTTATGGCATCGAAGGCAAGCGACGGCAATTTTCTGAAAGAAAACATTTTTTCCTGCTTCTTTGTCTCCACCTTCAAGTGCAAAAGCCATTGCGTTAGGCTTGGAAATATCATCTTGAATTAAGTTTTTAGATTCTCCAATCCCAGCTTTTAGGCCTGCCTCTGCAATTTCAAGAAGAACGCCTGGTTGAGTTTTTCCCGAAGTGGCATCTTGAACCAAACCTTTAAGCTTGTCTTTTGATGAAGGGCTTTTACTTTCTCCAAGAATTCCAATAAGGGCTTGCTGTTCTTTTAATGATCCCTTTTTGAAGATCGTTTCCGCAGATTTTTCAGGGTAGTCTGGTTGAAGATGCGAATAAACACGAATGGCCTCGGCCCGTACGAGGTCTGAGGCATCGGCTAAAGCGGCTTCAGCAAGAGATTTGGTTTCCGGGGCCTTCAAGGAATTGAGGGCTTTAAGCGAATCTGCTCTAAACTTTCCCTCAAGGGAATTGTTTTTCAACGATGTGATTAATTCTGGAATGATCTCATTTATTTTTAGAGCTGCTGCTACTCGGATTGTTTCTTTGCTGATTTTAATATCTGCACCAAGAAGTGCGGGCAGGTTGGTTTTTAACGCATTAATCGCATCGGCTGTATTTGCAGCCTTTGTTGGTCGAGCTAACCCTGTAATAAAATCCCTTTTACCCTCTTCGCCCCATTTTTCAAGATATTCTAAAGCTTCCATACGGATTTCATTAGGTGTTTGCTGTTTTGCTGCAAGCTTTGCGATTTCGATTGCGTTTTGGTTTGTTCCTATTCTTCGATTTGCAGCCAGAACTCTTCGGAGATTATGAGTTGTTTTTGTATTACCTAGGGTTATCGTTTGCGCTAAATCCGTTAAAGATTTTGCAATAGGGATATCGTATATTGCACGCGCAGCCTCATCTGCTATTTCTTGGTTTGAATCAGTCAAGAAGTTGCTTATTTCTTCACTTTCAAGCTGCCTTAATGCAAGAGTTGCACCCATCCGAATTCCAGGAGAATTGTTTTTTGCATAAGCAGATAATGCCTTGGCATCGTTGATAGCAGCAAGTGCAACCACGCAACCATGGCGGAGGTAAACATCTTTGTTCTGGTTTTTATCTAGCAGCTCAATCAGGGCTGGAATATTTTCAATTGAAGGAAGTTTCACCAACGCTTGGGATGCAAAAAACTGCACGCGTGGTTCCGAATCATTAAGCATTGCAAGTAAAGGCTTACGAGCTTCTTTTGCCTTAAGTTCGCCTAATACTTTTGCGGATTGAGCTCGAATTTCAGGGTCTTTATCGTTAAGCAAAGGTAATAGAATAGGAATCACAGAAGCTCCATCCTTCCTGCCAATTTGGCCAAGTCCCCAGATGGCATGCATTCTGGAAAACAGGGATGTTTCCCCTTTGGCGACTGAAGCAAATTTGGTTATGGAACTTGAACCTTTTTCAGCAAGTGCAAATTGAGATTCTCTTCGAACTCTTAAGTCCACATGTTCAAGCAACTTGATCAATTCAATATCAGAACGGTTTTCGAAACCCTCGCCTAGAAGTGTTTTAACTTCTTTGGTTATTGGGCTTGCAGATTCTTTATCATCTGAAAGTTTGTAGATTCTGCCTTTCCCCGGTTTGTTCCAGCCATTGACCCAGTCTGATACATACATGTTTCCATCAGGTCCAAAATCAACATCAGTAGCTAGGATTGACCATAGAAACTGTTTCGGGTTTTGCATGGAAAACCCAGCACCTTCTTTTTTAAAGGAAAAAGACCAGATACCACTGTTGGCAGGTGCGCCCCTGAAGTCGCAAAGGAAAAAGTGGTTGTCGTATTCTTTAGAGAATCCTGTACCAGGGTAGTAAACTAGGCCAGAAGGGCCCGAACTCATATTGATCATAGGCGGTATGATGTAATTGGGTTGACCTTCAAAGCGAGGTTTCCAAAGTCCTTCCGCGTTCCATGGCCCTCGGGCATTTGGCTTTTCGATGAATTGGTAACCAAATCTCCAGCCACTGTCGCCGCCTTCAACCAGATAAATAGCGCGAGCCTGGTCGCCGCCATCGGAGTTGTTGTCAACCGTGAATAAGTTTCCGTAAGCATCAAAGGCAAGTTCTTGAGGATTTCGAAGGCCTTTGTAGAACACTTCTAAGTTCGAGCCATCTTGATCGCATCGAAAAACAGCCCCCATGTTGGGAAGGTTTATTTTGTTTTTAGGATTCGAGATATTGGTCCCTCGATCGCCAATGCTAAAATAAATCTTTCCATCCATCCCCATGGTAAGGCCATGTAAGTCGTGGCCAATGAAGGCAATATGAACACCGAAGCCGTTGTGCAAAGAAGTTCTTGAGTCGGCTTTGCCTTGGTTTTTTGTGTCTTGCAATAACCAAAGGTCTGGGATGCAAGTGAACCAAGTTTTATTTCCACGAACAAGAATGCCTGCTGCAATTCCTGCGGGAATACTATTGAAGCCATCCGCATAAACTTCAGAAAAGTCTGCTTTGCCATCGCCATCACGGTCGATGATAATCTTGATGCGATCGTGATCTTTTTGGAAGTCGTGTGGTTTTTCAGCAGCAATATTCTGAAGAAGTTTAGTGCGATCTTCGACGGATTTTAATCCAAGGTCATCATCCAGCCATTTCATGTAGCTGCGAATATCCAAAGCTCCGGTGTGTAAGCGAAAAGTTTCAACGACAAAAAAGCGATTTTTATTATCAATGGTAAATGCAACGGGGTTAGCAAGGTGAGGCTCTGCAGCAAAAAGTTTGAGATTAAATCCTTTGGGGACTTTAAACCCGCCCAGTGCTTTTTGCGCCTCATCGGATTCTTTTGAAATAGTGGGGGTATAAACTGGCTTGGCATCTTGATGAATAGGAAGATGAGCAAGCGAGAAAATCAAAATCATACTAGAAATCATGATTTATCCTGTAAAAGGGATTAAATATTGGAGGACCAAGTTTGGTAAATCTAGCAAAAATCGTTCAGTGAGTCTTGCCCATGTTAAGCTTGGTACAATTATTTCCAAGGGTTGATATTGCCCAAACCTCTTCTTTGGCGTTACCTTAGCCTATCTTACCAGTTTTATCGCTAACAGGGAGAGTCATTTGGGCATAGAAGCTAAGGAAAGTGCACCAGTAATAGAACCCAAGTTATGGTTTGGCTTAAGTGCCAAGGTTTGGTTTTTAGTATTTCTTACCCTGTTTTTTGTAGGCCAAAGCATTAAGTATGCGATGAAAGTGTCAGAAAAAAGATCAGCAATCCAGCGCTGGCAACCCCAAATCCTTGGCCTCGATTCTGGCGAAGACCTTTCCCAAAAGTATCAGTATCCAAATCCCCCAATAATGGCGCTACTGCTTTATCCCTTAGCCAAGATGCCTCCAATGGTAATGGCTTTGCTTTGGTATTACATGAAGGTTGCCATGATTATCCTTTGTTTTCATTGGATATTTAATTTTATAGAGAAGGATGGAATGGCCTTTCCTTTATGGGCGAAAGCCTTGACGGTGTTATTGGCATTGCGCCCCATTACCGGAGATTTGCAGCATGGAAATGTGAATATTTTTATTCTTTTTGCTGTGATAGCTGGGTTGCATCTTTACACACTTCGTTGGGATGTTACCGGAGGAATATGCATCGGATTGGCGATTGCATGTAAAGTGACACCTGCGCTTTTCATTCCTTATTTCTTTTGGAAACGCTCATGGAACATGCTACTAGGAATCGGTTTAGGGCTTATGCTGTTCCTTTGGCCAGGCGTTTTCCCAAGTTTGATTCTTGGTTTTGACGAAAACCAGAAGCAGCTTTATTCTTGGTATACCGAGATGGTTTATCCCTTTGTTATTGAGGGTAAAGTTTGGAGCGAGCATAATAATCAGTCTTTGCCTGGTCTGATGTATCGGATTTTTACCCATAGTCCTTCTTTTTCTGATTATGTCGAAGGCGTTTATACTCCCCTGGAATATCACAATGTTGCTGATCTTCCTGTTTCGATTATCAGATTGATTCTCAAGGCATCTTTGGGCGTTTTTGCGTTATGTGTGGTGTTTTGTTGCAGGACGCCCTCAAATAACCGCGGTGGTTGGGCTTTGTCTGCAGAATTTGCAATTATTTGTCTGGGGATGCTTTTGTTTAGCGAGCGAACTTGGAAGCATCATTGTGTCACATTGGTTTTACCTTTTGCTGTTCTAAGCTATTTTCTTGCAACATGCCTTAAAACCAAAGCAAGCTATGTTCTTCCCGTTGGTACTATTTTCGTTGCTACTTTGTTGATGACGCTTACAAGTACAGGCCTTCTTGAGGATGATTTTGCCAAGGAAGCCCAAGTGTATGGCTGTTATGTTTGGGCATTTATCTTAATGATGGTATGCCTTTTCATCGTGCTTTATAGGAACAATAAAAAGACCATGACAGTTGTAGTTGCAAGTAATTAAAAATATCGATGAGCAAATGCAAAAGTCGGTGTGCTTGTAATTAAGCACACCGACTTTTGTTTTGATCAGTTGATTAAGGATTCACATTTGGCGGAGCTTTGTAGCCAGTCTGGTAGAACTCTTCTTCTTCCTGAATGATAATCCTAGGTGTTACCATGATCAGTAAGCTTTCAGCTTCTCGACCATAGGAAGTGTTTCTGAAAAGCCTATTGAGGTAAGGAATCTTGCTAAGAATCGGAGGTCCGTATTCATTTCTAGATTCGGATAGCCGTTTGATACCACCCATAAGCACCGTGCCACCATCTGGAACTGATACCGTGGTTTGTACTGCAATCGTATTGATAACAGGCTGCTGAATGTACTGGGTGAAGGTAACTGGATCACCAGGGTTTGTGGAAAGAGCACTGGAACTAGGGAAAATAGGAACCACAACAGGGAAAAGTGATACAGGTCCAGGTACAAGGTTTGTTAAGGTGACAGGAATATTTAGCCTTACTGTTCTGCGATCTGCAGAGATAAGAGGTTGCACATTCATGTAAACACCGAATGGGAACGCTTGAACCGTCGGGGCAAAAGCGATATTACCATTAACAAGTGTTGACACATTTACACCCGTTACAAAGAACTGGTTTTCAGCAACAATAATGTTTGCGTTTTGACCGTTAAACATAGTTAATTTCGGGGCTTGCATAACATTGGTTCTACGATCACCTTGAACTGCTTCCATGAATAGAAAGACTTGAATATCGCTTAGAAACGCCAAACCCATCGCAAGACCACCAGCGCCAGGCAATCCTGGGTATCCACCGAAAGAGGGCATTGCTAGCGGATAAGATGATTGTTTGATCGGGATATCAAGGTCGCTGGTGAAATTACCAGAGGGCGTGATACCGGCTATCATACGATCAAAGTTTGGATCGTTGATGTAACCTGAGGGCTTGTACTGTCCGGATTGAATCTGTGGTTCAAACCGTTGAGTGTTTTTGTCTGTCTTGATGTTAAGGTTAAAGTCTACACCAATTCGTTCGTAAAAATCTTCAGCGATACTGATGAAGCGTATTTCAACTGCAACTTCCTGATCTTGCAATCTCCTTAGCGCGGTAAGAAGGTCTGCAACTTGTTCCTGAATGTCAGGTGATTGATTTATAACTAGGGCCATGGTCAATGGGAAATATTCTATGGTTCCGGGTCCGCCCATGTTGTTCCATGCCTGGGGAGAAATGGTGCTGGTTAATAATTTAATCAGCATTTCTTCCATGGTCTGGCTGTTTTTCTTGCTCGTTGAAACATTCCCATTGGTTGCTGTGCCAGATGGTGTGCCTGTTGGCGTGCCCCCAGTCATGCTGTTGGAGTTCATCAATGGACTGGTAGCATTGGTGCTATTGGCCGGTTGTTGGTTAGCAGAAATCCCGAGGATTGGTGAAAGAGAGTTCGTAAGCAAAGGGTTGACATAGTTTTCAACAGGGATCACCAAGTCTGCAACTTGATAAGTTACAGTCTGAAGTTTGCCCCTTGCGTGCGATTCAGTTGTTATCTGAAGAACTTCATCTTTAATCACATAGGTCAAATGCGCGCTGTGCAACAAAAGATTTAATGCGCTCTTAAGCGATACCTGCTCCAGTTTAAGGCTTACCGGCCTGTCGAGGCTGATTCCTTCTTGTTCCAATGCTGGCATATCAGGCACAATGTTAATCCCGTAAAAACTTCGTAGGTCTTCAATTGCATCCTTTAGAAGAATGTTGTTGAAATTTAGATTAACCGGCATGCTTAGCTTACTTTCAATTTCTTTTTCTTTGTCACTCTTCCTTGTGGTGCTGGTGATGGAAGTGAGGTTTTTGCGTTTGTTACGGCGATCAGCCATTTCTGGATTCGTATCAAGTGGCTTGTCCATTTCTAGAGCTGGCCCTACTTTATCCGTGGCATTAAGCCCATCCAAGAAGAAGGTTTCTTTTTCAGATTTAAGCTTCTTGGCAACATTGATGTTTCTTTGGGTCTTTGCCATGCTCATACCAGCAGCAGCCATTGCGTTATCTGGATCTAATTCATGTGCCCTCATGGCATAGCTTTCAGCTTCCAGATATTTGCCTTCTTTGAAATTCTGATTGAATTGTTTCATCAGATCCGCAACTTTCTTTTGTTTGTTATCATCAGCAAGCTGTTTCTGCCCGATTGCATTGATCTTGTCTTTCTGCCCACCATCCTTGGCAAGCATTTCTTTTTGGGCTTTCATAAGCTTGAAATGTTGGAGTCTTGATTCGACAGGTCTTCGTAAAAAAGCCATTTTGCCTGGATCAAGATCGTTGCTGTTCAGTTCGTTTAAGTATTCTGTAAGCATCTCGATCCCAGCTTCGGTTTGACCAGCTTGGAATTTTTCCATTGCTTCGCGCTGAAGATCCAAACCTTGTTGCCTCATTTGGCCGAATTTAACTTCGCGAAGTTGATTGGTAGCTTCAAGAAGATCTATTTCCCCTTCTTCTTTAGGCTTTGCTGTAGCGTTTACATTATTGGTAGGGGCTGGTTTTGTGCGAATATCAGTTGTACCCTTGACTAAAGACAGCGCGCTCTTTTCCTTGGGTTGCATTTCTGCAGTCATTAATATTTCTTTTAACTTCTGCTGGCGATCCTTATCAAGGTTCTTTTCTGTCAATGTTGAAATCATTGTCTTTGATTGTTCATAATCTTTGCGATTGTATGCAGATAAAGCTGCATCAAAGGTACGCCTGGTTTCAAGCATTTTTTGATTTACATCTTCAATATCAATGCTGCGAAGCACCGATGCTGCTTCTTCTTTGACTCCATAAGTTCCCTGATAGGCTTCAACTGCAAGTTTTCTTGCAGCAACCAATTGGCCACTTCGAAGCTCCAAACGGGATTTCTCCAGCAAAGCCTTGCCTTGGTTTGATTCTGCCATGGATTCGCTTGCAATAATCGCACTTCCAGGAACCTTGGTTTTAACTAATCCTAGTTGAACTTTTTTTGATTCAATGCTTGCAGTGTCTTGCCCAAACGATTTTGAAAGATTGATTGCACTTTCAAGAGCTTGGTTTGCAGCCTCAGTTTTCTTTTCAACACTTTCGCTGCTATTCATGCTGCGAGTTGCCTGGGTGACAAGATCGTCGATTTGATTTCTTGCACTTGAACCTAATTGCAATAATAACTGTTCAGGGCTGTCTTCATTGGGTTCAAAAATTACCCCTTGCTTCTGAGCTTCGATGCCTTTCAGACGGGCAGCCACCAAATTGCCTGCCAATTGAAGTTGGCGCCCCTCTTTCAACATTGCAACGGTTTTTTCTTTGTCATTTCCGGATGTTGGTGGGGTTGGTGGAAACACGGGTGCAACAACTACCGCTGGGGTTATTACGGGTGCAACAACTGCCGCTGGAGTAATTACGGGTAATGGTATTTTGGTTTCTGCGGGCGTGCCCTTGTCTGCAACTGTTTTAGATCGATTTTTTTCGATATCTTTTAATATTGTGTCAGGGGTATCGCCTGCCAAGTTTTCAGATTTTACTTTCATTCCCTTTACCATGAAGGCAAGGGCGGCAGCTTTCTCTGGGTTACCTGATTCAAGCGCGGTTCGAGCTTCTTTTAGGCTTGCTTGTGCCTTGGCTACCATTGCAGAATCATTGGCGTTTGCTTCGTCTTTGGGCGTATCTTTCTTCGCAATAAATCCATTCTTTTTTGATTTAAGTTTCGATGTTTCGATTTCAGCAATTAATCGTTGTGGACGATCTGATGTTTCCCAAACATTGTAGGGGCCGTGTAATTGTTGAGCCCTATACGCAGCTTTGGTGGCAGCTTCATAATCTTCTTGTTCAAATAGCTTTCTAGCTTCTAACAATACTTTGACAGATTCTTCTTTGTCTTTTTTTGCTTGTAATTTTTCGATTTCTGCTCGAAGTTTATCGGGTGAATCTTCGAATAAGCCCCATTTTGCACCAGGGGATGCCTTGGCACGGAGCATCAACCGTGTTGCTTCATCAGTTTTGTTTTCTGCCAACATCTTACGACCCCTGCGCAATAATTGCCTTGGGTCTTCTGTTTCTTTGGGCGCATCCTTGCCCGCCTGTTCTGTCAATGTTTTTCCTTCTGAACGAAGGATGTCGCTTTGTACTCTTTCTGGATTATCTTCCCACCAATTTAAAGTTGGTTTCATGGCTTTGGCTTGTTCGTTCAGCTTTTTCGCTTTTTCTGGGTTCGCTTCTGTTAAAGCTTTTCTAGCATCACGAATAAGATTTCTTGCGGCTTCGGTGTTCCCTGTTGTTACTTCTGTTTTCACTGGTTGGGAGGTGCCGGTGGAATTTTCTACAGTTAATACTGGTATGGCCTTTGGAGCAATGACTGGTTCTGGTTTTACTGCATTTTCTTTTGCTAAAGTTTTTGCATCTAATGCTGCAGCATCTACTTTAAGTTTGGCTCCTTGAATTTCTTTTAAAAGCTTCGAAGGAGAGTCGCTTGAAAGTGCAAATGTCCAGGTGTATGCTGATTTTTCTGCTGCTTTTGCAAGTGATTCTGCTCGGTCAAATTCTTTATTCGTAAAGTTTTTACGAGCTAATCCCAGCAGCGCTTTTGGATCTTGCTTTAATTTTTGAAGTTCCAACTTTAACTTCGCTTGAGTATCAGCTTCGGGTACCCCTGTAGTTGCCACTTCAGTTATCATACCTTCAGCTTTTTCTAAGTCTCCCAGCGCTATTGCAGCACGCACTTGATCTGCGGTTATGGTTGATGTTGCGGTTTCTGTAGTCTTGATTGATGGTATTGATTTTGGTTCGGAAAGTTTAAGCTCTTTTGGTTCAATTTGGATGTCAGTTTTGGATGCTATATCCTTGCTCTTGATGCTTTCTTGAAGATTCTTGAATCGAAGTTTATCTGATTCGCGAAGATATTGTTCATCAAAAGCAATCTTTTTGGTCAAATCATTTGCAGCAGAAAATTGTTTCTTTCCGACAAGATCTTCTGCAATATCCAAGGTTGAAGCTGATTCTATACGAGCTTTTAAAGCTTTTTTGTTGGCTTCATACAACTTCTTAAAATCATCTGCTTCCGCTGGAAGTAAATCTTTCTGACGAGATTCGACTTCCTTGAATGATTTGTCTGCTTCTTCGTAATCGCCCCTGCGGTGAGTTTCGATTGCTTGGTTTAATGCAATGCTTGCTTTATTTGGAATTCCTGGGGTTAACCAAGTAATTGCTGGAAGGATGCTGGTAACAACTGCAGCTTGTGCAATTGTTGGGGCCCCTAGCATTATCAAACTTAAGGATGAAGCAAAACCTAGTTTTGCAAACCATGAAGAGTTAGAAATGGTTTTCTCCTTGCGAGATATAGTCATGATTTTACCTAAATTAAGATTCGAACAAGAAGGTGCTTTTGAATCAGAAATCACATTGTTTACTAAGCTGTTTGATTCATTAATATTCATAAGTCGATTCCTAATTCAATTTACATTTCTATCTGTTTTATTCTTGCCCTGATTGGTTTTCACGATCCAATCATTGCGCAAAAATATTAACTAGTGTGCGGGACAATACCGATCCCTTTTTTAAGAATCAAGGTCAGGTTATCTTTAATCAAAATAATATTTTTTTCAAAATAGTAAGATGGGGGAGAGGGTGGAAAGATGAGAGGTATGGTGAGGCTGTGAGCTAGAAAGGTTGATTTACACCAAACCAGAATTGTGTTCCCGTGCCTTGATTTATGGCTTGTGCAGCATCAAACCGAAGCAGCATTTTTTCTACAAAACTCATGAACGATACATCGCAGCGAATTCCCACTCCTACTCCTTGCGCTATCGAACCAAGAGCTTGGCTATTCACATAAGTGTTACCTACATCGTAAAAGAGTGCCAAATAAGTGTTTTTTAGTGAAAACAGATGGTCGACAGCGTCAACAGAGGTGTTTCGGGAAACTGGGAAGCGCAGTTCCGCACTGCCCACCCAAACTGAATTTCCTTGCCTTTGTGCAAGGTCAAAGGCACGAAACATTTCACCGCCCCCCATGGTGAAAAATTGTCCATAGGAAGGAACCGAGGTGCCACCGAATGCTCGCACTGCTAATCGTGTGTCTGCAATCCAGTTGGCAGTTTTATTTAAGAGAGGTTTTTCACCGGGCAAATAATCAAGCAAGCCAGATAGATTAGGTAAGTAGTGGACGGTTGAAGCTTGTGCCCATACTTTCTGTACGGTTGCATATTCATTTAAAAGGGCTTGTCCAGCTTCATAAACCGCATCAAATTGGTAACCACCTTCGGGATCCCAATAAGGAGTTAGGTAATTAATGCGATAATGAAGGCCCCCCGTGGTCATGTGCTGAAAGCGTTGAGCACCTGGGGCAGTTTGAACTGGATCTGGAAGGAAGTTGTCGTGGAAAGAGCCAAATACATCGATAAACTTTGAAGGAAGAAGATAAAGACTTGGGTGTTCCATAAATACATATCTACCAAATACTGAAGCACGCGTCGCCTCATTGTTCCCTTCATAGAAAGTATAAAAACGCCTTTCTGCATTAAAACCGAATTGAAATGGAGAATCGGGCCAGTGGGTGAAAAGGCCATCAATACCCGCAATAAAATCACGATAATCGGTTCGATATGCTGTATAAAGGCCCCCTGAAAATTCCTGCGATCTATATGCGCCCGCTCGCAAACCTACCATGGTTGCCCTGCTATACCAGACATCATCGTAACTTTTCATGTAAAGCCATGGACCAAAATTAAAATTCCAGCGGTCGTAGGAATTGGTAAGGGATGTTTCATCAACAAAAGTGTACAAAGGCGTTAATCGAAATCTTGGGCTGTGATGCCAGTAGTTATTCGAAGGGTTTTTATCAACAATTACAGAATCTGGATCGATTGCAATTTGATTTGGTATATCTGGTAAGTCCACGGTTACCCTGATTGTGTCCGGGGAAAGATTCTCAACCGTTGCAGGAGGGTCATCAATTCCATAATTTCCCCCAGCGGGTAAGATTGGTATTCGAATCGAATATTCTTCTGACTTTCCCATGGCAAACCCCAGATAGGTTTGTTCACTGTATTCCGCATTTTGCTTAATAATAATAGTGACGGTGGTTTTTTGATTTTTGGGGTTTGCGGAAGAGCGAAGAGATAGGGGCAAAATTTTTCGAGCCAATGGGGCATCATTTATTTTCACGGATTCCAGATTCCAATCAGTCAAACCTGAACCCTTAAGCCACTTTTCAAAGAAATCCTCCCACGATTTTCCAGTTTGTGCTTCGAGTTCTTTTTGGAAATCGCTTACATGCATCACCTTGTATTCGTATTTTTTTCGTACACTGCGCATTACATCAAGAAATGCTTGTTCGCCTATTCTAGATTCAATCATTTCAACAATCTTTGCACCCTTGTCGTAACACATACTAAATAGCGTTACCACATGCCCGAATTTGTCCATGGGTTGAAGTATGGAAGTATTATCCCCCCTGCCAACCGAACCATAAAAGCCGTTCATTCTGTAATCTTCACGCTTTATATTGGGCAGCCATTTTAACGAATCAGGGTATTCAAGCAGTTCGTTATTTTTGCCCCGGGTTTGATTCAAAAAACGATGGCTGAAGTAGGTTGCGAGGGCTTCATCCATCCAAGTTTCCCGATAACCATCCGTACCCACAAGGTTGTACCACCATTGATGACAAACTTCATGGCTTATTAGGTATTCTGCGTAACGCTTAGCAAAGTGAGGCATGGAGAAAATGCGCTCATCAATCATTACCAGCGAACCACATTCGTTCCCGTTCCAGCCAAAATAGGATTCAACAATGGTGAATTCAGGGTATGGGTATGGGCCAAACCAATGGCTGTAAGTGACCATGCATTCACAGACAATTCTTAAGAATTCCTTGGCAAAAAACTCATGTTCTTCGAACGCTTGAATTTTTACTTTAAGTGGTGTTTCTCTGCCTGGGAGTTTTATTTCGGTTTCAAGAATCTTGAACCTTGTTGAGCAAAGAAAAGCGAAGTCCCTTGTACCTTTTGCTTCAAGTCGCACTTTCTTTCTTCCATCTGGTAACTTTTCTTCCCCAACAATTACCCCGGTGCTGGCAATTTGCTGATCACTGTCTAATGTTGCGGTGACATCATAAATGCCTGCTTCATTATAAAAGGGTTGGTGCCAGGGTACGAAAGGCGTTGGTTTCCAACCTTGTTCAGTATCGTTAGGGGTTTCCGCATGCCAATCATGTTTGTGATAAGCGAAAATCGGTAGCCAGTTGGTGAGGAAAGTTACATTTTTCCAATGCCCCCACCTGCCTTGCTTTTCAGGTAAGCGCATTCTAAATTCGAGGTCAAAGGTGACTTTTTCGCCTTTGGCTAATGGTTGGTCTAAGTCAAATTCTAATGTTGTTTTCGTAGGGCCTGTAAATTGATGCTTTAATTTCTGAACGCTTCCGTCTTTATTCAAAATCCCCACTGTTTTTATTTCGAGACAGGGAGTTTTTGCCCCGAGCGAATCTCCGGGATTTAGCCTTAATAGTTCAAGTGTTTTTGCCATTAATGCTATGTCGCTATCGGGCACAATATAATTCGAATGTGTTACGAATACGATTTTGCTTACCGGGCTATCCGAGCGATTGGTCCAAGTTGCTTTTTGGTGCACCTCAACCGTATGCTTGCTCGTATCAAGATTCATTTGAATTTGGTATGCAGGCAAACCCTCAGGCAACTCGCATTTTCCAACGGAGGGAAATGCAAGCAGTGTGCAAAAACCAAATATCAAGCAGGTCAATTTTCTCAAAGCTATAGCAACTCTTACTTTAAGATCCTCTAAATTTCGAACTTTGGGCCGAAACTAAAACTGACCCCATAGCGTTGGAAATGATTTTGTGCCATCTCAATCGAGAAAAAATTGTGAGAGATGGGTTGAATGGGCAAATAAAAAAGGCTCGCTTCAAAATTGAAGCGAGCCTTTTAAAGTAATAAATAAATTACTGGTTGAACATGAATTCCTTCGTGTTCAGAAGTGCCCAGATAATGTTTTCGTAGGCTAGTTTCTTGTTCATCGTGTGTTTAGTCAGATGGCCAAGAGCAGATTCCTTTTGCTGCGGAGTAGGCTTTCTAGAGAAAGCCCAAAGGAAAATGTCATCAATTTTCTCTGCATCAGGGCGAGGATCTTTGGCTATGGCATCAGCCCGCCCATTTGGTCTCGCCAGCTTATTTTGGATTTCATCGGAATTAAGCAGATGCAAAGCTTGGGCAAGGTTTGCTTCGCTAACCCTTTCGCATTCGCAAGCGCTAATGCGTTGAGGTCTTCCAAAGACATCCAAGAAGTAAGAGGTGTAGCCTTCATCGGGAAGCATGATGGCGCGTTTTGGTGCAAGTTGGTCGGTAGGTAGGCCTCCAAAACCAGCTGGACTGTCAGTAATCAAACAAACAGCATCAAAAAGAACCTCGGCACTTAACCTTTTGGGGTAATAGCGTGCATAATTTTGCTTATCCTGTTTGTTAAAATCATTAGGAACTGCGCTTAACTGATAAGTTCTTGAGTTAACAATGGACCGTATCAATTGCTTTAAACTAAAGCCATTTTTCACCAAATCGCCTGCAAGCGCATCAAGTAATTCTGGGTTACTTGGTGGGTTGGTGACACGCATATCATCCAAGGGGTCAACAATACCTCTGGAAAAGAAATGGGCCCAATAACGATTAGCAATTGCTTTGGGGAAAAACTGATTTTTCCCATCAACCATCCAATCCACGAGTTTTACACGGGGATCATCATCTTCTTCCATAACCATGGCTTTTTCACCCAAGGCTTTGTAATCTGCAACTTTGCCTGAGCGCTTGTTGGTAACGGAGCCAGTTTTTGTGGTGTAAACAACAAGTTTTTGATTGGCATTATTGTTAGAAGCCTGGCCTGGGATAGCCAATTTCTTTCGGCCTATCTTGCCAAAGAAGGAAGCCATGCCCCAATAATCATCTTGGCTCCATTTTTCGTATGGATGATGATGGCATTGAGCGCAAGCCATTCTGAGGCCAAGAAAAACCTGTGATGTATCATCAACATATTGCTCAGGGTTAGTTAGGCTTTTGTACCAATAGGTTGGAGGCGTTTCAGATTCATCACCTGTTGCGGTAAGAATTTCGCGTGCGAACTGATCGTAGGGCATATCAGACTTGATTGCATCACGAATCCAGCCATGGAAAGCAAAAGTGCCTTTCATGTTTTCGGCTTGCCCGCCCCGCTTAACGCGAAGGATGTCGGCCCATTTAGCAGCGAAATAATAGGAGTATTCTGAGGAATTGAGCATTTTTTCGACTAAATCTTTGCGCTTGTTGGGGCTCGTGCTGTCAACAAATGCTTTGACTTGAACTGGGGTAGGAATGGTTCCGGAAAGATCCAATGACAATCTTCGAATAAACTGTTCATCGGAGCATAATTCGGAGGGGGCCAAACCTAGCTGCTTCCATTTTGCACTCGTGAATTTATCTACGAAAGTGTTGTTTTCGAAGGCAAATTCTCGTGGTTTTTCAGAAAGTGGTACCGTTGCCCTGAATATATTTACAAATTCTTGGTAGCGAACCATGATTGCGGCTTCGCCAGCCATTGAATTTGTCCGAACAAGCGCATTGCTGTCTACGGTTGCTATATCTTGTTCGTTTGATTCGTATTGGGCTCTGCGGGTAACATCTTCGGTTGTCCCATCGGTGTAATGGGCAGTAACGATGAATTGTTGTTTTGCATTTCTGGGCATAATCCTGTTTTCAGGATAGATGGTGATTTTGGTAACCACGGCATCCGTGGGATTGCCATAAGGTACGCCAGCTGCGACCCAACGACGAACCAAGCGGTATTCATCAGATCCGACTTCCATTTTCTTGCCGCCACCGTGAGGCACTATTCCGACTGATTTGGTTAAAAGAAGGCTGTTGTCCGGCGATGCAGGAAATACTCTTCTGCCGCGGCTTTCTTGTACCAACGAGATAAAATCCAAATCCGGATCGAATCCGAGCAAAGATAACTTGAAATTATTCTGGCCACTTGCTTTTCCATGGCAACCACCTGAGTTGCAACTCAGTTTGGTGAAAATAGGCACAATTTGATTGGCAAAATTAATCGGTAGGTTGATGTCGCAATCAGATGTCTTAGCAACGACTTGAAGCTTTTTAGTGCCGAATGAAACATTGATTGACGAGCTACCGTTGGAAAGAGGGACAACTCTTCCCGAAGGGGTTACGCGTAATGTTTTAGAATCTGCTGCTTCGTATTGGCTTACGGAGGTAAGATCCAGAAGCATACCAGATTTAGTCGTACCCGTGATAACCATTTGAATGGCATCATCTAAGCCGCGCAATTTAACTTCAGTTGGGAAAACTTCGATTTTTGTAAATTCGGTTTCCGCAGGCAGCACAAACTCTTCAACAGGTTTAGTGCTTACTTTATCATTTGCATGCGAATAACTCGAGCATGCTAAAACTACAGCAAAAAAACTAAAAGTCTTTATATTTAAAGACATGGATCGATCTCCTGATAATCCATGGAAGGGTTCCAATACCACGCAGTAATAACATTGTGAACGATTTTTTTGAAATATGCAACAAATTAATCGATAAAAAAAGAGAGACCCGTATAAACGGGCCTCTAGGACTGCTTCAAACTTCGTGGATTATTAGTTTCCCGGGGTTCCAGGAGCGGTTTTTACCCTTTTGCGGGGGTCAAGTTCGATTACGCCAAACGCTTCTTCATGTTTTTGGAGAGTCATGCCCAAGGTGGTAAACAATCTTTTTGCGGTATAGAAGTTCATAATAAGGCGCTGATCTATACTTATTTCTTGTTTCCCAGTTGCAAACGGATTGGAATTAAGTGCCAAATCAACGATAACTTCTTCTGGTGTTGCAGTAACACGGGCAAAATTTGCATAAGCTGCATGTATATTGCGTTCAGAAAAAGTTACTTCGGTTTGCTGTCCAGCGTTTTGTTCTTCTTGTACCGCTGGCTTTTTTGGGTCTGCCATTCTACGAATCTCCTGAATTTAGATAAAAAGTAACACCTCAATGTCGATCTTTAAGTTATTTTACCGGAAAAGGGAAGTTCAATTTGAAAATTATCACATTTGCATGATAATAGATTGGTAAGCGCCCGTAGCTCAATTGGATAGAGCAACGGTCTTCGGAACCGTAGGTTATAGGTTCGACTCCCATCGGGCGCATTTTTCCCTTTCTTCTGTTCCACACCATTTAAACTAGTTGGTTACTTTAACAGTTTGAAATGCTTTTATTTCGACACGATTTTCGTTTCTAAAAAAGCACATAATTTTGCTGCTTCATTTGTTCCTATTCGCAGTATCTCTTTTTCGCAATACAACACAACGCAATCTTTGCCCCAGATGTTCCAAACCCATCCGCCACGAATGCTGTGATGAATCCCCCAGCCATCCAATAGAAGGGTCCTCCCTAATTCGACTTTGATGATGTTTTTATAAATCAGTTTGCGGTTGCATAAAGGCAAAGGCAATTTGCCAAAACGAATAGTAAGAAAATCTCCTTGATCTACAACTTGGAGGTGTTGGAAACCAAACGCCAAGAAGATTACAAATATGCCTGAAAAGAGTAAAATGATTCCTGGCAAATTTGAGATGCTCCAGGAGGAAAATGTAGTGGCTGCGATAAGCTGTAATATTCCCATTGCAAAAATGATTAAATATAAAGGAGATTTTTGTATGTGATCGTATTGAGGTTGCATGATTGATACTAGTTTTTTTTGTAAGCGAACCACTGCTTTAATTGCAGAAGCCCAATGTAGCCTACAACTATTCCGCTAATAAATCCAACCAACAGGTATTTCAAGTCCCCTGAAAATAAGGTTGGCCGTATCAAGGAGGGCGGTTCGCCTTCGAGTGTGATTGCTTCTTGTTTTGGGTTTGCTTGCTCATTGTTTTCGCTTGCGTGCCTACGAAGGATTCTTGAATGTTCAAATAAGACAGGGTTGCTACTCATTTGTCTGGCGTTTACAAGTTCGTCTAAAACTTTGGCTGCGGAGCCGGCATCCCCTGTTGCATTTAAGATTTCTCCATACAGCCAAAAAAGGTTGTTGTCCTGAGGAAAGCACGAAAGTAATTTAATCGCTAAATCCAATGCGTCAGGGTTTTGTGAGTCAAGAAAGATTGGGGAAGCTGTACCAGGTGTGTATTTGTTTTTTTTCCATTCAGATTCGAAATCGCCAAAGATGTTAGTGATTGTATTTTGAGAAGATGATTTTCGGTCTCGATTCAATTGTTTTTCCTGAAGGAATTTAAGGAAGAACAATTCGGAACGGCGGTTGAATTGCCAAATAGGAAAGGGTGAGTCGGGTGGTTTTTGGAAAGATAGCAGGCCTTGTTTTTGGTAGTCGATCGCTCGTTCCAATAAAAGGTCATCGCTCGAGTAAGCCATTGCGAGGTTAAAGTAAAGTTGATGTTGGAGAGCAGAATTGGCATCAAGTTCTTTGCGGGCAGATTCGAGGCATGCAATTGCTTTTGTAGGTTGATTCAGTCGTAAAAAGCAGCCCCCGAGTCTGATTTTATCTTCAGAAGTTGCGCTACCTGCGTTTAGCTTGCTTTCAAGTTCTTTATTTAATTGAAGGTATATTGGCCTGAGTGAGGCCTCGGCTGGTTGTTGTGTGGCATCAGTGGGAATTCCCAACGCCCTTAGTTCGCTGAGTATTAGCCTCACTTGTGCGAAGCTTGCGTTCTTTGGGATTGCCAACGGTTCGCCTGGCAAATAAATGCCTGCCAATAATGAAGCCTTGCAACTAAAAGACGCAAGGCCGACAAGCATTAAAAGTGGTAGAGTGCGCTTCATTTATGTTGATGGTTGAATGGGTAGGTACAGGTTATATTGGTGCTGATACCGCCTCTGGGAGTGAAAGCCCCGGTAAGTTTGCAGTGTATGGGTTTTGAAACCGCAACAAAATCTTCAAGTATGCGATTAGTGACAGCTTCGTAGAACGAACCCACATTTCTAAATCTTTGGAGGTAGAGTTTTAGGGATTTCAGTTCTACGCATACCTCGGAAGGGGTGTAGGTAAAGGTCATGATGCCGAAATCTGGATGCCCGGTTTTGGGGCAAAGGGAGGTAAATTCGGGGCAAATAATCTCAATGATATAATCCCTTCCAGGGGAAGGGTTAGGGAAAGTTTCCAATTGATTGCGGTTTGGTTCATCAAAGCTTACCATCTTAACTCCGTTGCTTATTAAAGGTTGTCGTTATAATAGAATAACATTTGTAGTTTGGTGTAGTCTAGTATTTCAACTAATTTGTGGCCCATTTGTTTATTAGGAATTTCATGCCAATCAAATCGTTTCTATTTTTAATGCAAACTATAGTGCTTGTTTTGGCTGTTTTATGCCTTCCTTTGGCTGCTCAAGAATTACCAAGCCTCAAGTATGTCGATTCTTTAGAAAACCCATTGGGGGGTTATTGGCCCAATTTGGCGGCCAAGGGCAAAAATTCAAGCCTGAGAGCTACGGTGGCTGCACTTCGTGTTTATAAGTACGAAGGAAAAGCGCTTCCTAATTTTGTAAAGCATCGTGACTTTATGCTTTCTTGCTGGCATGAAAAAGATTTGGGATTTGCAGATTTCCCGGGTGGCCCCACCGATGTTATTCTTACCTCAGTGGGGCTGATGGGCGCCCGCGATGGTGCATTTCTTAACGATGATAAACGAACCTTGGGCAAAAAATATCTCATCGAAAAGGCTCAATCTTTTGAAGAAATTCGCATGGCATCGGCCTTTCTGGCTGATGAACCTCTCGATGCTAAGCTTGCAGCATCTTGGCAGAAAACTATTCTGCCCAGGGCTAACAAAGATGGTACTTATGGGTCTGGTTTTAGCAAACCGCGCGATAGCGCATCGGCATGGGTCACTTTGCTAAGGTTGCAATTCCCTTTGAAGAATGATGATCAACTGGGTAAGGATTTTAGAATGAAAGATGGTGGTTTTGGCAGCGAAAGTTCCGATCGATCGGATCTTGAAACTGCTTATAGGGTCTCCAGGTATTTTTACATGGTTAAGGATAAGGAAATGTTACGCAGCACCCTAGGTTTCATTGAAGCTTGCAAAAATGAAGACGGTGGCTATGGTCCCAGACCTGGGGAAAAATCTTCCCTTGGTTCTACTTATCATGCAATTATCATAAAAAAGTGGGCAGACCCACTAATTCACAAATAAGGTTTTCCCGATGGCTCATCTTGCATACTTGGGTTTTGGAAGTAACTTGGGAGATTCGCAGGCTTTGATTCTTCGGGCACTTCAATGCTTGGAGCAGAAAGTTTTTGGGAAAATTCTTGCTGTTTCTAGTTTGTATAAAACTTTACCAGTTGGCGGCCCTGCAGATCAGTCTGATTATATTAATGGATGCGCTGCTATCGTTTGTAATCTTGAACCTCTGCAATTACTGGAAAAAATGCGTGCGGTAGAAGAAGAGTTTGGCAGAGTTCGAGAGGTTCTGAATGGTCCACGAACTATTGATCTTGATTTGCTTTTATTTGATGACCAATTGGTTTCAGGTGAATTGCAGGTTCCGCATCCGAGAATGCACACGCGATCTTTTGTATTAAGGCCATTGTTTGAAATTGCACCTTTTGCTATTCACCCGATTTTGAATCGAACTATTGCGGAGCTTCTTTTTGATCTAGAGGGGATTATTCCCCTTCAATCTTCATCTGCACGGGAGTTGGAAGGCAGAAAAATATTGGTAACTGGTTCCACTTCTGGGATTGGTATGGCGTGTGCTGTTGAGCTTGCTCTTGCTGGGGCAAAGGTTGTTTTTCATGGCAGAAAGCCCTTGGATAAAATCAATGCTTATTTAGACTTCGCTGCAAATTGTTCGGGTTTTTCCCGCTATATTCAAGCTGATTTGAAATCTGAAGATGGCTGCTCTTCTTTAATTAAACAAGCTTGGGATGATATTAATGGGCTGGATGGTGTCTTGTTGAATGCTGGTGCGGATATTCTTACGGGAGAAATCTCGCAAATGAATGTTGATCAAAAATTCAAAGAATTGATTCAAGTTGATTTGCATTCCACTTTTTCTCTCGCAAGAGAATTCGGGAAACGAATGAAACTTGCAGGTAAAGGTGTTCTCCTTACCACAGGATGGGATCAAGCTGTTACGGGGTTCAAGGGGGATAGTGGCGAAATGTTCGCTGCGATTAAAGGAGGGGTCATGAATTTCAGTCGTAGCCTTTCTCTTTCTTTGGCACCTGAAGTTCGCGTCAATTGCATAGCGCCCGGTTGGATTAAGACATCTTGGGGAGAAACCGCTTCTGAATACTGGCAACAAAAAGCCAAAGAAGAGTGCCCTTTGCAACGCTGGGGCGAACCTCAAGACATTGCTTCCGCAGCAAGGTGGCTTTTTTCTGACAAGTCTTCATTCGTAAGTGGGCAGATTTTGGCGATTAATGGCGGGATTGTTTAAAAGAGTCGTTAATTAACTTTTATTGATTTCTTCAAACCGGTGAGCAAGCCTACGACTATTGATATCCAAGGCTTCAAGGATTTGGACGACGGGATCCATGGGGATGTTCCAATCCATAGCCCAGTTAATGATATCTAGATTTTCCTGCCCGGACTTTAGTCTATCGAGTATCCGGTCTAGTAAAACGGTGTTTTCGTGGAATTTGCGCTGAAGTAGACCAAAATCACCACGGTCAAGCTCAACCCAGAAGCGTTTGCCCTGAAGATGTTCGAGCCAACGGGCTCTTAAATAGCCCCACCAATGGCACTGAACCCATTTGCGGATCGCAACTTCACCTAAGTCGCAACCTGCTTTTTCGGATTCAATCCATTTAAAACGAAGAGCTTCTTCGTCTCCATCGACATAAACACTAGATTTTTCCATGATTTCTAGCATTATCCAATCGGGTCTAAGCGGTTAAAGGGCAGACTACATAAGCAAACCAGTTCGCCAGACTGCCTATTTTAATTATAGGGTAGTTTCGCTGGTGTGCAACTTTCAAGATGCAGATACCTATAAATAGAATTAGTTGCAATAGGGATTATACAAGATAAAACCTTTGTATATCCCCAAAACTTTAGGTGTTTGATTAAAGTTATCTTGACCATATCCCATTCTAACCTTATTGCTAAATTTCGTGAAATTTTGTTTGTTGAGCGAGACAATAATTCTGATGGGTAGAAATGGGACTGTTTTTTTGATGCTTTTTATGTTGGCAGGCTGCCTGCCTTCCGCCGATTCTTTTGTTATCCAAGAGAAAAAGAGTGATAATTCGTTATTGAAAACTATTGATGAGAGTAATTCAATCAGGCTTGATGTTGCTTTGGTTCAGCTTCCTATGGTGGACAAAAACATTCTCGAATCAATTTGGAGTTTAGCGGATAATAACTCTGTGGGTTTGGAAAAAAAAGCAGTGTTGGAGTTGAATGGATTTAGAATTACCAGCTTTGGGAAAAATCCCCCTCCCGAACTTCTCCGCCTTTTAAGTACCGAAAAATACACGCCAAACCCTCGAAGGCTCCATGTTAAAATTGGCGCGGCTAATGTTATTCCCATAACAGGGGTAATGGATTCACTTGATACCATTCTTTTTGAAAACGATACCAATCAGGATATTAATCTTTTAGATGCACAGGCTTTTTTAAGGGTGTCTTCCATTTCGGTTTCTGAGAATTCTTATCAACTCAAGCTCGAGCCATTGATTAAATCTGGGAAAGAAAAGCTATTGCCCAAGCCGGTTAAAACTGCATCGGGAAGTCTTGAATGGGAAATGCACTCGTTTAAGTCGGAACGCATTTTTGATCAACTTGCTTGCGAACTAAAAGTTGAGGCTGGAGATTTTCTTGTGATTGGGCCAACTGAAACCCCCAAAGATGATTTAAAGTTGATGGGGTCCAATTTTTTTTATCTGAGAAATGGCCAAAATATCATTCCTCGGGTTCTTGTTTTGCGGTGTAGCAAAAAAAGTGCGCCTCTCCGAGATACCCTGGCTGAATTTGGCAAGTCTGTCCCTCTCGCAATTCAAGCTTCCTGGAAAAATTTCGAAGACGATAAATAAAGGCTGTAATTACCATGCCGAGTCTCTCTTTCCGATTTCTGATCATCGCTTTACTTTTATTAATGAATAATATTGCCTTTGCGCAGAAGGAAAACCAACGCTACGAGGTTGGTCGAAGATTAATTGCTTTCGAACTTGATTTTGAAGGAATAACTGACCCGAAGGTACTCAAGAACATCTGCGAAAGATTGAAACCCATTACTTTTCATTTCTTTTCTGGGCAATTGGATCAATGTGCCAAGGCCCTTGATCTTGCCCGATGGAATTGTAAGAACTCTGGTGATTCATCAAAGGTTAGGGCTTTTGCAGATTCATTAAGCATAACCCCTTCACGAAGAATTGTTGAACTCAAGGATAAATTGATTCAGTGCGAAATAGCTTCAGTTTATGCGGTCAAGGAAAAAAGTTTATTGAAGGCTCGTGTGTATTTAAATCAGCTTAATACAAAACATATTCACGAACTTGAAGTCTTTTCGATTGAACACCTTCCCCAAAAAGTTTCAGGGAATATCCAAGGTTTGAAGGAAGGTGAATATCAATTGGTGATGGAATTGAGCAATGAAGGAAAGGTAGTGGCCAGCCATAAGGTAGCCATTAGTTTGATTCAGGATAAAACGCAGTTAATTGCATCGATGGGCGCAACAGAGCTAAAAAAAGATGTGCCAATATGGAAAGCCAGCAAACAGAACCTAGTAATTCTTTTGGATGAATTGCTATCGGGTAAAAGATTTGAAGGGGATATACCTGTAAGTCGCTTGGTTGAAAGTAAAGGTTTTTTAGATAAAGGGTTGGATGCGGTTGATGGCAAAAACGGGAGTGAGTATCTGATTGCATTTCCGGGCAGATTGGCGCCCTTGCCTGCCCGTATTTTTATACCCGCTAATGCTAAAATTTCCAAAGTTCCTTTGGTTGTTGCTTTGCATGGTGCTGGAGCTACCGAGAATATGTTCTTTGAAGCATATGGCGCAGGGAAAGTTAAAAATCTTTGCAAAGATCGAGGCTGGATGCTGCTTGCACCTCGAAATGGCATATCTGTGGATAATTTACGAATGTTGATCAGCGAGCTTCCGATAGATCCCGAACAGGTGATTTTCATTGGGCATTCGATGGGTGCAGGGCAAGCTCTTGGATTTGCTCTTAATCATTCAAAAGAAGTTAAAGCATTAGGATTGATGGGTGGTGCGGGGGCAGTTGGGAAAAATCAAGCGTTGGGAAGCATGCCTGTTTTTGTTGGGATTGGGTCTGAAGATTTTGCAAGGGCGTCAGTCACAAGATTTGCACAAGAAGCTATGAAACAGCCTGAAAGCAAGACGATTTTAAAGGAATATGAGTCGATCGAACACAGTTCTATTTGCCAAGTGTGTCTGCCTGAGATGTTCAATTATTTTTCAATGATCTTAAAAAAGTAGAAGGCAATCGGATTTTTCATCTTCTTTCCATAAATTAGTAATGGATGATTCGTGCAATTATTACCCCATCTGTTTTTTAAGGGGAGGGATTACTGCTATGGAACTTTTTGACAAGATTCAGGAAAGCGTTAAGGCGATCAAGGGGCGTTGGAATGGGAACCCTAAGGTAGGGATTATTCTGGGTACGGGGCTTGGTGGTTTTGCCCAAGAAATTAAGCAGGAAGCCTCCATCCCTTATAAGGATATACCTCATTTTCCTGAATCAACGGCGCCCACTCATACCGGCAGAATGATATGTGGCACAATTGCAGGTAAGCAGGTCGTGGCAATGGAAGGCCGATTCCATTTTTACGAAGGCTACACGATGGAGCAGATCACTTTGCCTGTTCGTGCTCTCAAGGCTTTAGGTTGTGATATTTTGATTGTTAGTAACGCTTGCGGTGGCATGAACCCTCAGTTTGAAAGAGGTGATATCATGTTCATTGAAGACCAGATTAATCTGATGGGCGGGAATCCATTGATTGGTAAAAATGATGATCGATTGGGCGTTCGTTTTCCGGACATGTGTTTTCCTTACGATCGGGAATTATTGAAGATTGCTTTAGATGTTGCTTTGGAAGAACGCATTCGTTGCCATAAGGGAGTTTTTGTTGCTGTTTCTGGTCCTAATCTTGAAACTCGGGCTGAATACCGATTTTTGAGGCAGGCAGGTGCTGATGTTGTTGGGATGTCTACGGTGCCCGAGGTGATTGTTGCGGTACACTCAGGTTTAAAAACATTGGGTATATCCATTATCACCGATATGTGTCTTCCGGATGCGTTGGAACCTGTTAAGTTAGAAGAGATAGTAGCAACAGCAAATGAGGCTGAGAAAAAATTGCGGGTTTTAGTTACAAATATTGTCAGGAAAATTCCGGACTAATCATAAAGAGTAATATTATGCCACGCCTTGAAGGCGGTAATCCGTTGCGTACCGATGGTTTTAATTCCTTTAATCGTTTCTTACGAGATAAATTCGGGGAAAAGGTTTATCGTGTTACGATTGATGGTGGTTTTACCTGCCCGAATGTGGATGGCACGGTTACCACGGGAGGGTGTGTTTATTGTGATAATCGTAGTTTCAGCCCTAACAGAAGGTTGCCCCGTGTAACCATCGCTGATCAACTTGAAAAAGGTATCACCTTTCTTTCCAAGTATTTTGAATGCTCAAAATTCATCGCTTATTTTCAAGCTGCAACTAATACTCATGGGAAAATAGAAAAGCTTGAGAGGCTTTATAAAGAGGCTTTAAATCATCCGCAAGTGATTGGATTGGCAATCGGTACCCGCCCTGATTCTGTTCCCGAACCTGTTCTAGAGTTGTTGCAAGACATTGCCAAGGATCGATTTGTCTGCCTTGAACTTGGATTGCAATCCGCCCACGATCGATCTTTAGTTTGGATGAACCGTGGGCACGATGTGGATAGCTTTACCGATGCAGTCAGGCGCTCGAAAAATAGAAATTTGGATTTGTGCGCACATGTGATTTTAGGTCTTCCCGGTGAATCGCATGAAGATATGCTTTATACCGCAGATTATCTTGCAGCCTTGAACATGGATGGTGTCAAAATTCACAACCTTCATGTTGTTAAAGATACTCCCATGGAAGCAATGTACCTCCGAGGTGAGGTTCCCATGATGACTCAACCGGAATATGTAAACTTGGTATGTGACTTTTTGGAAAGGCTACCTGCAAGCTATACCATTCATCGTTTGACGGGGGATGCACCAGGTGAATTTTTAATAGCCCCTGATTGGTGTGTGCGCAAGCATGAGATTCTTGCACAAATAAAACAGGAATTTAAAAAGCGTGGCACTTGCCAGGGTAGTAATTGCGATCCCTCGCGATTGGCAGGAAGTGTATTATTAAAAAGAAAAACCCTGCCAATGATGGGATAGCATCGGCAAGGTTTCTATTTATGCTAACAGTTTAATTAACGGGCTGGATACACATAAGAGTTGGAACCATAATAGTAGAAATAATTTGGATGGTTTTGTGCGCCTAGTTGGCCATTGCCTTGTTGGTTTGCAGGAGGCGCTTGATAGTTTGCGCCCGGCCAATAAGGGTAAGCCATTGGTGCGATTGGTTGATTGATTGCTTCAGATGGCCAATAGGTATACCAAGGAGCCAAGGGTGGAACCGGGGGATGCCTTTTGTTGTAGTGTGCATGATGATGGGGCATTTGGTACCAATGGCTTAATAAAACTCCCATCTGTCCTTGAGCTGTGTAAAGCATTTCTGCCTTGACGCTGGGTACTGTAATAAGAGCGATCAAAATTCCTAGAACGATTTTCTTCATGTTGCACCTTTTAATTAAAACATTTTGAGTTTAAACGATTGAGTTAGTAATGCTTGATTATCTGCCATACCAATAGCTGGGCATCATAGTGTTGGGCATAGCGGGGTAGTAATGATAACCTGCGGTTGGTTGTTCAGCAGAAGTGCCGCCCTGCCCTGGATTTTGTTGTTGCCAGAAATTAGGGTAGCCATAGCTTTGATTGGCCGGAGTGAAGTAGGGCGCAGGCGTATTGAATTGGCTCATGAGTGGGGAATATCGCGCTACATAGCCATAGTGCCTACCGAAAAAATTCGGATACTGTTTTTCCATCCCACCCGAATAATGATATCTGCCGTCTGCAGAAGCAGTCTGGGCAATGCCCAAGGTTAGTAATCCTAAAGCGAAAACAAAAAAAATCTTTTTCATGATGATACCTGATGCAAGGTTGAAAGTAGTTTTAGCCTATGCATCAAGTGTTCAACATGAATCATTAATCAAAATTTAAAAAAGGCCAAAGAGTGTAAAAATGTGGTGATTCAATTCCTACAATCAACAGGTGTGATAAAGTCGTAACTGAGTTTTTTTAATATAGGATCAAAAATCGATCTTCAGGAGCATAAGGCCGTTAGATTCCGGATAAATGGTAACGCTGTCATCGCGAATAGAGAGATCGCCTTGGTCATTGTTCTGTAAATCGAGGAAGCAAGCTCGCTTGGGTGTTTTGACGCAACGGATATCGCATGGGGTGGCAAAGCCTTCTGTTTCTTCTAAAAGCAGGTAAGCCGATGATTCATCTGCTTTGAATGAGATTTGGTGTAGAACCAGATTGGGTGCATCAATGTGAAAAAACCAGCCAGTTGGCCCGGCAGGTGGGGCACCTTTACTCACTTTTTGTATGTAAATGGGAGAATCCAATGCCATTGCCATTTGGAATGGGTGATCACGATCCATGCTCAGGCCGATGCTGAAGTGTGTTTGATTTTCTCCTTCGGTGACTAAAAGGGTATCGATCATTCTGTCGCCTTGCTTTTCGAAATATGAAAGGCCTCTGTTGAAGAGAAAAGTTTTTCTAGCACCCCACTTCCATTCAATAAAGTCGCAGCTTTCCATGCGTAGATTTTGTGTAGATGCAGTTCTGCCTTCGTGTCCACGATGCATAGCTAATTGGTCAAGAGGCCATGCAAATCTAGATGCGATATAATTAGACCAGCGGTCCCCCCGTAATGGTTCGGTGGGGTGTATCTCGATGTTAATTTCCAGCATTGGTCTGCCAAGCCAGGCGCGAATGGTCTGTTTGAATTTTGCGATGACTTCTTGATTGGTGCCTGTGATTGTTCCTTCGGATTGGATTTCGCCGAAGAGTGGACCAGTGGAACTGACGCGAATGATATCAGCTTTCATAGTGCTGCCCACATTGGCAACAAGTTGCTGGCTAAGTCGGTTCGCTCTGGTTTTTAAATCTCGAAAGGCTTTTAATCCGCCAGAATTTCGATCGATCTCGGCTTCAAAAAATTCGTTTCTGACAGAGTTTTCGTCTGCAAGTTTAAATTTGTTGGAGAATTTTGGAGGGTTTGCTGTATCAGCAAGAGGCACCCAAGTGTAGCCCAAGCCTGGAACTTCAATAATGGATTCTGATTTGTCCAATGATTGGTTGGATGCCAACACACCTTTGGCAGACTGCGGTCCGGATGAACTTTCAGTTTCCATGCCAATTCTTCGGGTGAAGCTGCAAGGGTTTATTAAGAGGATACCATTTTTCCCTTCTTCGCCCCTTTGGAGAATGCGGTCGGCTAGCAACCCCCCTGCCCTTTGGAATAGTTCCGAAGCTTGTTGATGGATTATCAAAGGATTTTGTTCTGCTTCAGATTCCGCTTTTGTCCAATCAGATGCAAATTGGCGCACGGATTCTGATTGGTTCGAACCCAAAACATTTAGGATGGATGCAAGGTTGCTGGCGCAATCAAGGGCCCTGCGGTTTTTTAAATGATTGATTTGACCTGAAATTGGTGAATTTGAATGCAGTTGTAGAGTTTCAGTTTTGAAATCATCTTGAGCAATCGGACCAGGATATTCTGATGGGTATACTTCATGAAGATAATTTGACATGGTTAGCCAGTTGCCGAAAATCGGTGCGAGGCTGTTGGCTTTTAATAAGTAATTGTAAAAAATCGAACTGTTCGGGGTTGTTTTAAAGAATGCCAGAGTGGGTGAGCTATCTTGTTGCAGAAGTTTTCCCAAGTGGAATGCCAAATGAAAAAAAGTGTGATTAGTTGAAGAACTAAAAGGTTCCCTGCAAAAAGTTTCAATCTGCCTTCCGACACTTGATGACCAGCTAAACACTGGCCCGCGAAAAGTGGGAACATTGTTTTCGCCATGTGGCATTAGTAATGCTTTGCTGAAGCCTGCAAGATGAAGCACTCTGGGAGTGTCAGCAGAAAGCCCCTGGGTGGTTTTTGCAAATATTTTGACTTCCTTGCCCACAAGGTTAAGCAGTGTTTCCCTTCCCTTTTTTAAATTCCACACCCTTGATGTTAGAGGGCCAACCGTTTCGGGATGGTCAGTGAATAGCCCACCACAAATTTCCACCTGATCCGAATTAAACCAGTCCTTGATTTGTTCTAATTCAAGGGGAGGTAGTTCAGATAATTCTTTGGCGCTGGCTATGATGTTTACTGGATTGCCGGTTACTATATTTGGGATTAAAAGTCCTGCCAGATTTTTAATGGGTGCAAAATCCAGTAGGTGGATACTTGAGGAATGCAATACTTCTCTGCCACTTTGTATAAGTGCGCAGGCGTTTCGTAGATTTTCTTTTGCACCTTCCCAGTCGTTTTGAAGATACTTGTTGGAAGCTTGTACACATTCTTCCCAGATTGATTCGTGTGAAAGAAGATTCTCGTGCTGCATTGCTTCGAAAAGGCTATTTACCATCAAGTATGCAAAGCCCACCGCAAAAAAGGTATCTATCTCAGGTGATTGAGTTGCTATTGTTTCATTATGAATGGTTTTTAACAACTCCCCAAGTTTTTGAATTGTTTCTGCTTTTTCTGAACAAGCTGTAAAAGTATTCTTGTTTGTTATCCCATGTGATTCATTGTTTGATAAATCTACCAGGCATACGAGTGATTGGTCATCGATTTCGTGGGTATCTTGGTAGCTGATAACTTTGGGTGGCTTGATCGATTTTGTAATGGCATTGGGGTGCCAAAGAGATAGATAGCCATTTAGAATTTGCGCCACCAATTCTTCATCAAGATAAAGGTTGTTGGTGGTTGGAATTGCATGTTGTGAAACAAGGTAGCATGAACTCATAGAATCAGTATCCCAAAAAACAAATACCCGGGGCGAAAGATTCGCTCCAGGTTAAAGAGAATGTTCTATTAAGATTTTAAAAGGAAAAGGGCGTAATTTGTAATAAATAGTTTCAATAAACTGAAATATTGTGAATTAATTACTGCCCGGGCCGCCTGCGCCTGCACCTTTTAAGCCCGTTTTGTTTACATCCTTGTTCATTGCTTTTTTGATCGGCTCATTATTCAAAGTTCCTTTCGGATACTGAATAGGCTGGCTAAATCTTTTGTCTTCTACAGGCGGAACCTTAAACTCCTCAGGCTTTTTGGGTGGCTTGAGATTATCTGTGGTTGTGCACCCCAGAAAAAGGTATACCAGTAAGGGAGCAGCACGCATTCCCGTGCCTATTATTTCCCTCATGAATTCAGGCTCCTAATTTGAAATATCCATTCAACTCTGGAAGCCATTTACCTTCAACTTGCAAACCTTGCAATAGCAAAAGAGCCATTTCGGATAATTGTCCGAAATGGCTCTTTAAGTTTCGAAATTTACTTCAACTTGCTACTTGGCTTTGTCAAAACTAGCGCCTATTTCTTTCCAGTTCGCTACATTCCACCAAGCTTCAACATAATCTGCCCGCTTATTTTGGTAACGCAGGTAGTATGCGTGCTCCCAAACATCGACGCCAAACAATGGGGCTTTACCTTGCATGATTGGGCTGTCTTGATTGCCTGTATGCGTGATTTCTAGCTTGCCATTACTCATTACAAGCCATGACCATCCTGATCCAAATCTAGCAAGTGCAGCTTCTTTAATTTTGGTTTTTAAAGTTGCAAAATCACCGAAAGTGGATTTGATAGCTTCCGCTAAAGAACCCGTGGGTTCGCCTCCGCCATTGGGGCTCATGGTTGTCCAAAACAGGGTATGGTTAGCGTGACCGCCCCCATTATTGATGACTTTTTGGCGTATTGCTTCAGGGATGGTTTGGATTTCCCTTAGAAGTTGTTCGATTGTTTTGGCTTGCAAAGCAGGTTGATCCGCCAAAGCTGCATTTAAGTTATCAACATAAGCTTTATGATGCCTGCCATGGTGAATTTCCATGGTCAGTTTATCGATTGCTTTTTCAAGAGAATCAGCGGGATATGGAAGGCTGGGTAGTTCAAACGCCATTTTTAAATGCTCCTGTACTTAAGTTCACTCTTCTAATAATAAGCATACGGAAAAAATCGTAACACAGACGATTCTTTACTCTTAGCTAAAGTACCATTTTCTAACCTTGCAGCAAAAAGAAAAGAACTCTTTATTTAATTCTCTCTGAGCGACCTGAATGTATCTTCTCATTTTATTACGGTACAATAAAGGTTTATCACTACGGCAAAACAGGGTGATTTTCATGCCAATTCATACCCTCTCGACTGGCATTTAAGTAATTAAAAAGAGAGGGTTCAAAAGGCAAAATAAAGTTCAGATTTGTAGAAAAGGCGCTAGACAAACTTCATCTTCTTGCTATTGATACGCTTGATAACAGCTTAAATTGAAGGCGGGGTGATTGTGGACAGTTCCTGGAAAAGCGTCGTTGAGAACATTGAAAATACTTTGAATGATTGCCTATTGAAAATTGGTGACACCGGAGGTGAATTGGAAGGCTTTGCTAGACAAGAAGTTGGTGCATCGAAACATATCGCTTTTCAGGAAACGATCCGAAATAATCTGGGCAAAATAGAAATTGCTTTGAATAAAACTTACTCACAATTTAATATCCTTTCTCTAGAGATGGAATCCGCTGCTGATGCTCTGCGTGATTGGATCGGCAAAGCTCAGCAATGCCAAGATAAAGTCAAATCCATCGACTGATTGAATAGTTTAAGACAAAAGAGGATACGATGGCCAAGTTCGCTGTTATCCTGCCTGCTGCAGGAAAATCAACTCGGTTCAGTGATAAAGAAAAAAAGCCATATGCTGCATTAGATGGCAGGCCTGTTTGGCTTAGAACCGCAGAACTCTTTGTTTCTCGAGCTGATGTTTGCCAATGCATTCTTGTGATTGATCCTTCTGATGAGGAAATGGTAAAGCGCAAATATGGTGCGAACATGGCTTTTTTGAATATCTCTTTGGTGCATGGTGGATCAGAGCGTTTTCAATCCGTTGCTAACGCTTTAAAAATGTTAAAAGATGAAATAGAGTTTGTTGCGATTCATGATTCTGTACGCCCTTGTGTAACTAGCGAAATGATTGATCGGGTATTTCAACAGGCTACCAAGTCTGGAGCGGCAATATTAGCCCTTCCCATGACCGATTCGCTGAAACGCGGGAGCATTACTGAACCCGTGATTATTGAACAATCTCTTCCCAGAGAGAGGCTATGGCTGGCGCAGACTCCTCAAGTTTTCAGCAAAGAAATTATTCTTAAGGCTTTCGAAAATGTTCCTAAAGGTGCTACCGATGATAGTCAGGTTGTCGAAGCCACAGGGGCTAAAGTTTCAATTGTTGTTGGTTCCTCGAGCAATATTAAAATCACCACAATAGATGATTTGTTTCTTGCAGACTCTATTCTTAAGTCTAGGCCCAAACCCAAGGCTAATGCTTCTGTACATCCTTTTGCAGATGATATGTTCCGTTAATTGAAATGTGTGAAAACTATGCACCCCGCTCTTAAAGTTTTAGATACACCAATGGTTTCGCATTGGTTGTGTAATCTTAGAAATAAAAACTCTAGCAATCTTCTTTTCAGGCATGCCGTCGAGTTACTCTCACAGGCCGTGTTCCTTGAAGCTGCATCTAATTTTGATTTGAAAAAGTCTTCTTTTGAAACGCCCGTGGGCCCGGCAATCGGATATCTTGTAAATCAAGACTTTGCAATTGTTCCGATTCTTAGAGCCGGGATTGGCATGGTTGATCCCATTTTACGATGGATGCCGGATGCTCGGGTTTATCATCTAGGTGCTTGTCGCAATCATGATACACTTCAGCCCGAATTTTATTACGATAAGCTACCTCAGGATATGTCCAAGTTTCATTGCCTGGTTCTTGACCCCATGCTTGCAACCGGGGGATCCGCTTTAGAAACCATTAGGCGACTTCGTAAAAGTGGTGTCAGGAAGATAAACTTTCTCGGCTTGATTGGGTCGGAAAATGGGGTTGCAAATCTGCATGCCGAGTTTCCTGATGTTTCTATCACTCTTGCAGCGTTGGATGAGGAATTAAATAATAGGGGTTATATCTGCCCTGGTTTGGGAGATGCGGGCGATCGGTTTTTTAACACTTAAGAGTTTGGCGCCTTTTTTTCAAAACTCGTTAGAGCATTGTCTTCCCATGAAGTTGGATCTTCTATAGGCTCGGCGTGAATTTGTACCTGACAATCTTTGATTTGCAATTTGATGGCCTGTTCGATTTTTTCCATCAGTTGATGCCCCACTTTGATGCTTAACAACCCGGGCAGTAGCAAATGGAAATCCACAAACTTTTTAGCTCCTGCTTGACGCGATCTCAATGCATGAAAGGTCATCTCGGATTCAAGATTATGGGTGATTATTTCCCTTATAATTGCCAACTCTTTCTCGGGAAGTGCATGATCCATCAACCCTTTAAATGATTTCCAGATTAATTGCAGGCTTGTGGTTAGAATGATCAGGGAAACACCGATTGCCAATATGGGATCAATCCATTCCACCCCTGTAACCTTGGCCAGAAATAATCCGATTAATACTCCACAGGTCGTATAAACATCGGTCAACAGATGTTGGCCATCTGCCTCAAGAACAATGGATTGATATTTTTTTCCAACAATCAAAAGAATGACTGCAACCACTGCGTTGATGAGTGTCGCAATAAAAGAAATGATCATCCCAACTTCAAGTGTTTGAAGCGGTTGTGGGGAAATTAGGCGATGTATGCCTAGCATGCCGATGCTGAATGCTGCAAATAAAATCAGTGCCCCTTCAAACCCACTGGAGAAGTATTCGATTTTTTCGTGGCCATAGGTGTGCGTGTCATCTGCAGGTCGTTCGGAGAGTCTGACAGCGATAAACGCAATTATTGCGGCAATCAAATTGATTACAGATTCGGCTGCATCAGAAAGAAGGCTGATGGAATCGGTAATCCAGTAGGCGTATGATTTAAGTACAAGCGTGGATAAGCCAGCAAGGATTGAAAGGTAAAGAACATTTCGTGGCGTAAACAGGCTCATCAAAATATCTCGGTTGATATATATTGATAGATTATAGGCCCGCTTTAAATATTGCTAGTAGGTTTAAAGGGTTTTAGCGTTGGGATAGAAAGCTTTAGCGTTGGGCTCCAGACAAATCTGCAATTCTTTTTTGAGCTTCTGCAACGCGTTTTGGATCTAGTTCGCGGGTTGTAATTTCGCGATAGAGTTCAATTGCCTTATTGCGTTCAGTAAGATTTCTGTCGTAAATTCTTGCTGCCCGAAGTCTCGCATCAAGTTGGGTTCGGGAATTCCATTGAAAACAGCGTTCAAAATAGAGTGCGGACCTTTGGTATTGCTTGTAGGGTTTCGATTCATAAATCTCTCCCAATTGATACGCTGCATCACTTATTTTATCGCTGTTGGGATAAGTGCTTAAAATCTGTTGCAATAAGATTTCTGCTCGCTTTTGATTGTCGATATATTCTTGGCCCCAGCCTTTATCTTTGTATTGCATGGCTCTGCGGTAATATTCGTTGGCGTCCGGAATATTTTCGTTTGCTTGAAGGGTGGGTGGCGGAACATCGAGTTCCAGCAAGTATGCTTGTTTTGAAATGCGGTGATAGTTTAGCAATTCTTCTTCGGCCCATTTAGCTTTCTCGATTTCACCAACATTGATGTAATGCGAACGCAGTGCTTCAAGCGTTGTTTGATATTCTTTCCTTGCATTAAGAACTTTTTCAACTAGGTCTATATCGCGGGAACCCCCAGGCGAAATTGGCCTTGTTGAAGGCGTTTTGATCGATGTTGGTGTACCAATTGGCTGTGCTCCACCGGCTGGTGTTCCGGTAGGCATTTGCGACATTGCCAACTGGGAAGTTAGTGCAGTGAAAGTAAAAACCAGCATAAAATAAATACGGCGCATGATAAAACCCTCTTTTGGACTCGAGAGGGGTTTACCCAGAAAAACACATTGTGTCTAGACGAGCATTAAGAAAAGCGGAGCAAAAGAGCCTAAATCCCCCATATTGTTTTTTGGGTTAAGTTGACTGGTTGTCTACTTTTGCAAAAATCATGCGTCCTGAAGGTGTTTGAAGAGCACTGGTTACCTGAACATTGATATCTTGCCCAATATGTTGCCTACCTTGGTCTACTACGACCATTGTGCCATCTTCTAGATAACCAATTCCTTGGCCCATTTGGTCACCTTGTTTAGCGATTTTAATAAAGAAATTTTCGCCTGGTAAAACAATTGGTTTAAGGGCATTGGATACTTCATTAAGATTAACCACTTCTACACCTTGAAGCTGGGCAATTTTGTTTAGATTGAAATCGTTAGTGACCACTTTTCCACCAATGTTTTTTGCAAGAATGACTAACTTCTCATCAACTTGGGTGATGCCTTTCATTTCGGTTGGTTCGCCTTCATGAACCTGAAGTTCAACTTTGGTATTGGTTTGCAGGCTTTTAAGAATATCTAGTCCGCGCCTGCCTCGGTTTCGCTTTAATTTATCCGCACTATCCGATAAGGCATGCAGTTCTTTAAGAACAAACCGCGGCACGATGAGCCTGTTGTCCAGAATTCTGGTTTCGCAAAGGTCTGCTATTCTGCCATCAATAATTGCTGAGGTATCTAGGATAAATGGCTTTGATCCCTTAACTTGTTTGGAGAATTCAATGTAGGGAATGATAAATCTGAACTCGTCCTTTGTTTGCAGGAGGGTTGAAATACAGATGTAAATACAAATTGCGGTAACGAAAGCGCGAAGCAAATTGCGCTGAACGATGATACGGTTGGCAAAGTCAGTGTTTTTTTGCACACTTTCCCAATCAAATAAGAAGGGATCCATGATGGTGGAAAAAATGCTTCCAAGTAAAAGGCCCATTAACAGACCAAAGTAAACTGCGG
>QWPF01000001.1:94104-153531 GCA_003671255.1 Planctomycetota bacterium
AACCACAATGCCAATGGAAATAATGGTTAGAAAAGCGGTATAGCCACTTTTTGTAGACCCGCCTTGATCAGCGTTGCCAAAGTGTTGGTAGGCGATCATCGCAAGGGCAATCATGCCCGCACCAAAGAACGCGCGCAATAGCCCGAGAGGTAAAAGGCCAGAATTCCAAGCTTTAACCAGCCAATTTTTGTTATTGAATGAATCCATTGCCATTTTTTGCATCCGTTCTTTTGTGTTAGCCATCAATATATATTTACATTTTAATGGAATGAACAACCTTTTAAAAGTGCTTGTAACAACAATGCTTTTATTTTCATCCCTTAATTTATTTATACATCAAAGTAAGGATTGAAGATCTTCATGTATTCATCTTGTGCGAATCGATCTGTCATTCCAGCGATATAATCGCAAACAGTGCGATGTAAACCTTGGGTTTTTATCCGGGCTTTATACCTCTCAGGTAACTGCAGTGGGTTCTCAGAGAATTCGGAAAATAATCTTTTTACAAACCTGGCACCTTTATTTGCCATCCGTTGTACCCTGAAATTATTGTATATCTTCTGCTTTAACACCGAACCAAGTTCATGTTTAAGGTCTTCAATTTCGGGGCTGTGGCAAACAACCGAAATCTCCATATCTCTAACTTGTTCAAGGCTGGTCGCTTTTGTCATAGCTATGTTTTTTCGGGTGTTTTCAACTAAATCGTAAACATGCATATCGATAAGAATCCGAATGGCACCTAATTGAGTTTGGGTTGCTGTAGCTTCTTTGGGTAAAATTTCTTGTGCTTTTGCAAATGCCTTTTTCCATATTTTTGATCCATCAAGATCGGAAAACTCAATTATTCCTAAGCTTATTGCATCATCAATATCATGTGCATTATACGCTAGGCTATCGCAAGTATCCGCCACTTGTGCTTCGAGAAAAGGTTGTTTGTATTTCAGGTATTTTTTAACTTCCGGGCAGTCGGGCACCTTGGAATGTAATGCCATCGCTTCTCGTACTTCCCATGTTAAGTTTAATCCCGGATAGCTTGCGTAGGGGTATTCCAGTTCCTCGACAATTCTAAGCGCATGGCGGTTGTGTTCGAATCCGCCATGATTAACCATGCAATCCCGCAAGGCATATTCGCCCGCATGGCCAAAAGGAGGGTGCCCAAGGTCGTGAGAGAGAGCGATTGCTTCGGTTAAATCTTCGTTTAAGAGTAATTGCCTGGCAACGGTTCTACTTATTTGTGCCACCTCAAGGGTGTGGGTTAACCGTGTTCGATGGTGATCGCTTGTATGGGTAACAAGGACTTGGGTTTTGTGTGCGAGCCGTCGAAAAGCAGTGGCATGAACAATTCGGTCCCTATCTCGCTGGTAGGAATTTCGAAAAGGATGATCTATTTCGGGGTAGTCTCTGCCTTTGCTGAGGTCGGTTTTCATGGCTAGGGGGGAGAGAGATAGCATGTGGGCTCCGATATAAAAGGGTTAAATCTAACATTCTTTGGGAAAAGGGTGTTTTTCAATACTTTGGGTGAGGATGTCGAAAAAGCTATCCAGAGATTGGACAATGACTTTAGTGGCGGTTAAGACGGGCATAAAATTGGTATCGCCATTCCAGCGGGGTACGATGTGCCAGTGAAGGTGTCCTGGGACGCCTGCTCCAGCTGCGGCCCCATGATTCATTCCGATGTTAAATCCATCAGGATTGATCAATTCTTTTACTATTTTTAAAAGATGTTGGATTGTAAGAGAGTTAGATAAAAGCTGGTTTTCATCTAGTTGGCCTAGATCCCCGGTGTGATCGAGTGGGCAGATTAGGAGGTGCCCATTGTTGTAGGGGAATTTATTCAACATGACTAGGCTGAACCTAAGTCGTTTCACAAGAAGGTTTTGCTTATCTATATGCTTGTCAAATAGGTGGTTTTTAGCAGAACAGATGAAGCAAGAATCGGTTTTTTCGGGTTTGGTGGCAGCAATATACGCATGGCGCCAAGGGGCCCAAAGATTGTCCATAAGATTCTCCCCAAAGGAATTATTGGTGGAAGTATACAGGAAATCCATGGCATCGAATGAGTAAAATCTCGATTATTCATGGAGTTTTGATAAACTTATTTAGAAGTCTAAGCAAATGAGCACTAGACTAAATGATGGTTTATAAATACTTTAATTATGAGTAAATTTTTCGTTTAGGAAGGGATGTTTCAAACATGGCAGTACCAAAAAGAAGGACTTCGCATGCCCGCCAAGGTAAAAGGCGAAGCCATTTGGGAGTAAAACCTATGCAAATTGCATATTGTTCCAATTGTGGATTCCCGTTCAGGCCACACAGAGTTTGCTCTAATTGTGGTTTTTATCAGGGGCGTGAGTTTTTGAAAGTCGATCAGGAGAAGTAAAAAATGCGCATTGCTTTGGATGCAATGGGCGGAGATTTTGCTCCTGGACCGATCATTGCTGGGGCTTTACAGGCGGTTCAGTCTGACACCGAACTTTCCGTAGTTCTTGTGGGTGATAAAGATCAAATTGATCCTCACATTCAAGGTCATCCCAATTCTGATCGTATCAAAGTCTTTCATTGCACCCAAGCCATTGGGATGGAGGAATCTCCCGTTGATGGCTTGCGTAAAAAACCTGACAACTCCATTTCTAGATGCTGGCAGTTGCTCTGCCAAAAAGAAGTTGAAGGCATAGTTAGTGCCGGAAATACAGGCGCAATGGTTGCAGGGGGTATGTTTACCAGACGCTTCTTGAAAAATGTCAAGCGCCCTGGCATAGCTGCTGTTATGCCAACTAAAAAAGGCTTTTGTGTTTTAATTGATGTGGGTGCAAACACTGAACCCAAGGCTGAACATCTTTTTCAATATGGTGTTATGGGAAGTTTGTTTGCGCGCAGAATCCTTGGTCATGAAAACCCTAAAATAGGCCTCATGAATATTGGTTCCGAGGAGGCCAAGGGCAATAGCCTAGCTAAAGAAACTCTTGCACTTTTTAATAATAGCCCCATGCGAACCAGTTTTATAGGCAACATTGAGGGCCGTGATATTCATCAGGGCGTTGCGGAAGTTGTTGTTTGTGATGGTTTTGTTGGGAATGTCGTGCTTAAAGTCTGTGAAGGGCTTTATCAATATTTGATGGAAGTTACCACTCAGGAAGTTTTGGGTTGTTTGAAACTGGAAAAAGACTTAGCAAAAAACGCCTTGAAACAACTTGCTAGCAAATATGATTACAGCGAATTTGGTGGCGCACCTCTGCTTGGTATCGATGGTGTTTGTATTATTTGTCATGGTAGTTCCAAAGACCGGGCCATTAAAAATGCGTTGCTGTTGGCTGCCAAGTATGTAAGGCTTAAGCTCAATGATTTAATTGTTAGCGAACTTGAGAAAACCCCTTCTGTTGCGATAACTCAGTAGGATTTTGTTTGGTATTTAGTCCTTTCTAGTCCTAGAGTCTGAAGGAAGCTATTAACAAATGGGGTCAACTGCGTTTTTATTTCCTGGTCAGGGAGCCCAATACTTGGGCATGGGTGCGGCTCTTTGCGAAAAGTTCCCGCCCGCATTTCAAAAGTTTCAGCAGGCTTCTCAAATTCTTGGTTATGATCTTCTTGACATATGCAAGAACGGCCCGTTGGAAAAGCTCAATTCTACTGTCATCAGTCAGCCTGCTATTTATGTTTCGAGTTTAGCGGCCTTGGATTTGTTGAATTCTGAAGCTCCAGATGCTGCCCAAAGCTGTCAAATTACTGCGGGACTTAGTTTGGGCGAATACTCTGCATTAACTTTTGCTGGGGCTATTAGCTTTGCTGATGGTGTTGCCTTGGTAAAAGAGCGAGGTGAGGCCATGCAAGCCGCCTCAGAAAAAATTCCAAGTGGTATGCTCAGTGTTATTGGCGCTGAAAAAGAGCAGATTGCAGAACTTTGTGAAGAAGCCGGAAAAGTAGGCCTGATTAAAATGGCTAATTTTCTCTGCCCCGGGAATATAGTTGTTTCAGGTGATAATGAAGCATGTACGATGTTTGAAAAAATTGCATTAGAAAAAGGCATTAGGACCATAAAGCTCGCCGTTGCAGGGGCTTTCCATACCGCTATTATGGAACCTGCTCTTGAAAGACTGGCCAAGATCCTAAGTAATACTAGCATAGCTTCTACTAAGGTTCCAGTGCTTGCGAATGTCGATGCTTTGGAGCACACTGACCCCGCAAGCATTAAAAATAAACTCGCTCGTCAGGTTGTAGAGCCAGTCCTTTGGGAAAATTGCATCCGGAAAATTCTGGACTCCGGGGTTGAAAAGCTTTATGAAGTAGGTCCGGGTCGTGTTCTTGCTGGTTTAGCTAAGCGAATTAACCGGAAGATAGATATTGTTAACATTCAGGCTTAATCTCCAACTTTAATGTGGACTGATTTAGCAGGAATTATAAACAAGATAGATAAGATGGCTTGCCCGAGCTTCTTGGTTGTGGTAGATAAACTTATTAAGTATTCTTATGGGCTTTATTGCCCTACGTTTTCTGGAGGTATTGTGCCGTGGCTTCTGTCGAAGAAAGAGTTATAGATATTGTTGTTGAATCCTTGGCTGTCGATAGAGGTCAAATCACTCGCACCACTTCCTTCGTTGAAGATGTGGGCGCAGATTCCCTTGATGTCGTCGAATTGGTTATGGAACTCGAGGAAGAGTTCGACATTCAAATCCCCGATGAACAAGCTGCTAAAATTCGCACCGTAGGCGAAGCAATTGAATACATCGAAAAGGAGCAAGCCAAGAAATGACACGGCGTGTTGTCATTACCGGGCTTGGTACTGTCAATTCTCTTAGTAATGATATCTCAACTTTTTGGGATTATCTTTGTGCAGGACGCAGTGGTGTAAGCCTTATAGAGCAGTTTGATACTTCAGCCTTCAAAGTCCGATTTGGAGGCGAAGTTAAGAACTTCATCCCTGAAAATCACCTTGAAGGGAAAGTTGCAAAAAGGCTTGATCGCTTCTCCCAATTTGCACTCGTTGCTGCTATCTCATCTGTAAAAGATTCAGGAATTGATTTCTCTAAAGGTGATCCCTTTCGCTATGGCGTTATCATTGGTAGCGGTATTGGTGGTCTGAATGAATTTGAAGAACAGCATACACGCCATACACAACAAGGCCCTGATCGAATCAGCCCTTTTGTTATCCCGAAAATGATTGCTAATTCCGCTGCAGGAAATGTCTCAATCCATTTTAATTTGATGGGGCATAATACTGTTATTTCAACCGCTTGTGCCTCTGCTGCGCATGCCTTGGGTGATGCTTTGCATACGATTCGTGGCGGGTTTGCAGATGCGATTGTTGCGGGTGGTTCTGAAGCTGCTATTACTCCCATGGGGCTTGGTGGTTTTATTGCTGCTAGAGCCGTCTCCCATCGCAATAACGACCCCTCTACTGCTAGTAGGCCTTTTGATAAAGACCGTGATGGGTTTGTTTTAAGTGAAGGCGCTGGTATTGTTGTTTTGGAAGAATATGAGCATGCCCGTAATCGTGGCGCAAATATTTACGCTGAGATCCTAGGTTGTGGCAACACTGCAGATGCCTATCATATTACCGCGCCTCATCCCGAGGGAGTTGGTGCTTCTAAGGCTGTTCAGTTTGCTTTAGCAGATGCCAAGCTTAACCCTGATCAAATCGATTATGTTAATGCACATGGTACTAGCACTCAACTTGGCGATGAAGCTGAAACTAGGGCCCTTAAGATTGTTTTTAAAGATCATGCTAAGAAGCTTGTGGTAAGTAGCACTAAAAGTATGATCGGGCATACTCTAGGAGCCAGTGGCGGTATTGAGCTTATTGCTTGTGCGCTTTCGATTAAACATGGAATCGTTCACCCTACTATCAATTTAAATACTCCTGATCCTAAATGCGACCTTGATTATGTTCCGAATTCAGCAAGACAAATGAAGGTTCGTTATGTTGTTTCCAATAGCTTTGGATTTGGTGGGCATAACTGCTGCTTGGCTCTTGGGCCTGTTTAGATTTCAATCTCATGGTCTAATTAACTCCTTAGCCAGATGTTTTTGCTATGGAAACCAACAAACCCTCTGACCATTTCTTCTCTGATTATGACAGAATAAAGCGTGAAAGAGCATTTCATGATGATCAAGCCCATGGCAGGTTGCACGCTTTTTCTTCCCCTGAAAATTATCTTTTTACCGATGAGCAGTATTTAGCTCATGAATCTTGGGTTCAAACTGCTGTTTTAAAACTAGGAAATCTCAAGGGACAACGAGTTTTAGATTTAGGCTGTGGGCATGGCATGGCTTCTGTTCTTTTTGCCAGACAAGGGGCTTTTGTAACCTCTTTGGATGTTTCTACAGGTTACCTTGCTGAAACGAAAAACAGAGCTATTGCTAATGGTTTTCAAGTAAATGTTTTGGCCGCTTGTGCAGAACTTCTTCCTTTTGCTAATAACTCTTTTGATCTCATTTGGGGAAACGCCATATTGCATCATTTAAACTTGGATTTTGCTTCCAGCGAGATTTTGAGAGTATTAAGGCCCAATGGAAAAGCTGTTTTCTGTGAGCCCGTTTCCTTTTCTTTCTTGACTCGTTCGATTCGTGATTTTATGGCTTTAAGGGCAGGTAATAAGCATACCCGCGATGAGGAATCCTTAACTTGGGAAACTCTTTTAAATTTAAAGCATTCGTTCCCTAATTTGACTTGGGAAGGTCACCAATTCTTAGGCAGCATCCCCAGGCTTTTAAAATTATCATTTCTTAATCGTTTCTTTGACAGTGCTGATCAGATTTTTTGTAGGAATTTTTTTGTTTATAACCGACTTTGCAGGTATGCTATATTGGAAGTTCAGAAACCAAGCTAGCTACTTGTAAAGAATTATAATGCCCATTTCTTTGAAGTCCTCTGATACCCCTTTGTTAATTCTTACCCCTTCATTGACTTTTAGGAAAAACAACTGCTTCGTATACTCTGTAATGGTTCAGGTTTGCTTGGTATTCTCATTACTTGCACTTTGTTTTTTTGCTTGTTTCCAACAGTTTTTCACATCCCATGTTTTTTCATCCTCTTTTCATTCAGAAATTGCGAAGCTTGATTCTCTAAAACTTGACTTGAATGATTCCTCACTTGGTGAATTAGCACAAGTTCCTGGTGTTGGGAAATCGATTGCTTCTGAAATCGTAAACTATCGCAAGGCTTTTGGCGGATTTAAGACCCTTGATGAAATTGAAAAGTTAAAAGGTGTTGGCAAGAAAACTGCTGAGAAAATTCGACATCATTTGGTCGTTTCTCAATCTGTTCCTATTACTGACCTGCCTAAGCCCAAAATCTGGATTCCCCCCAACACTTTTCCAGAAAAAGCTTCATCAACCGGGAAGATTAATCTTCTATCTGAAAAATTAGACCCGAATCTTGCTTCTTTTGAAGAATTAAAAAAGCTCCCGGGTATTGGCGATTTATTAGCTAAAAGAATTGTGGATAAAAGGCAGGATATGCTGTTTCGTGATGAAAATGACCTCCAAAAAGTTTCAGGTATAGGAAAAAAAACCTCTGCAAAGATTGCTCCCTTCTTGAAATTTCCTTTAATCAGTCAATAATGCTTAAGACTCTTAATCTTTCTTCTTTACGGAAAGCTTTTAGCCGATGGGCACCCTTTTTAATTTAGTTAGCCCTTATCAACCCGCGGGTGATCAACCCAGAGCCATTGAAGCTTTGTTGCGCGGTTTTAACGAAGGGAAGGCTGCTCAAGTTTTACTGGGGGCTACCGGTACCGGGAAAACTTTTACTGCCAGCCATGTTATCGCAAATTTAAACAGGCCCACTTTGGTGCTGGCGCACAATAAAACTCTTGCTGCCCAACTTTACCAAGAGTTTAAAGCGTTCTTTCCTGAGAACGCAGTCAATTATTTTGTCAGTTATTACGATTATTATCAGCCTGAAGCTTATATTCCACAGCGTGACATCTATATCGAGAAAGATGCTCAAATAAATGAAAATATTGATCGGCTTAGGCTTGCTGCTACCAGTGCTTTAGTTAGCAGGCAGGATGTTATTATTGTTGCCAGTGTTTCTTGTATTTATGGTTTGGGATCGCCCAGCGATTATAAGCGCATGGTTATTTCATTGAAGCGTGGCGAATCGATACGAAGGGAAGAACTTTTGCTAAAACTTGTAGATATTCAATACAAGAGAAATGATATTTCGTTTACCCGTGGAACATTTAGGGTTCGAGGCGATGTAATAGAAATCTGGCCTGCATCCGAGGAAATATCTCTGCGTGTTGAACTTTTTGGTGATGAAATCGACAATCTTAGCCTCACTAACCCTCTCACAGGCGAGGTTCTTAAAACAAATGATGAACTTTTTATCTACCCTGCTAAACATTTTGTAACACCAGAAAACAGAATGAAAACCGCTGTTGAGGGTATTAAAAAAGAATTGGACGAAAGGCTTGATGTTTTTAAAAAAGAAGGCAAATTGCTGGAAGCTCAAAGGCTTGCTGCCAGAACTAAGTTTGATATCGAAATGCTGATGGAAACTGGCCATTGCCCCGGTGTTGAAAATTATGCCCGCTGGTTTAGTGGTAGAAATCCTGGCGAACCACCTTACACTTTAATGGACTTTTTTCCTGAAGATTTTCTTCTTGTTGTTGATGAATCCCATGTAACCGTACCCCAGGTTCGGGGCATGTACGCAGGCGATCATAGTAGAAAAACAACCCTCGTTGATCATGGGTTCAGGCTTCCTAGTGCCTTGGATAACAGGCCATTCCGTTTCGAAGAATGGGAAAATAAGTCGAAACGCATCCTTTTTATGTCTGCAACTCCTTCTGAGTATGAACTGTCTCGTTGTAAAGGTGAAGTTGTTGAGCAGGTTATTCGGCCTACCGGTTTGGTGGATCCTATTTTGCATGTCCGACCTGCAAAGGGCCAAGTCGCTGATCTTCTAAAAGAAATTAAAATCCGCGTCGAGCGTAAAGAACGGGTTTTAGTCACTACGCTCACCAAAAGAATGGCAGAAGATTTGACCCGGTTTTTTCAAGAAACTGGAATACGATGTAAATGGCTCCATTCAGAATTGGATGCTATCGAGCGAATTAAGGTTCTAAGGGAATTACGCGAAGGAGCATTTGATGTCCTCGTGGGAATTAATCTTTTACGGGAAGGTTTAGATTTACCCGAAGTTTCTCTTGTTGCAATTTTAGATGCCGATAAAGAAGGGTTCCTACGAAGCGAAACCTCTCTGATCCAAACAATCGGCCGTGCTGCTAGAAATGTTAATGCGGAAGTTATCCTTTATGGTGATCGAGTCACAAATTCTATGCACCGTGCAATCGAAGAAACTAAGCGCAGGCGAGACATCCAGACCCAATATAATTTAGAAAATGATATTACCCCGCAATCGATCAAGAGTTTGATTTCAGTTTTTATTGAAGATGAAATAGCCGCCTATGATTTTGCTAACAAAGTTGCTGGAATTGAGAACGATGATCAGGTTGATAAACATGAGATGATTGAAGAATTGCAAATCCAAATGCTTAAAGCTGCTGAAGAACTTGAGTTTGAGAAAGCCGCCCAGCTTCGTGATAAAATCGCAACCTTAAAAGGTGAAAAGGTAGCTACCCCTCAAATAAAGAAAAAACGATTTAAAAAACGGTAACACTCTGGCTCCACTTCAAATGGATTTCACCAAAAGTTTCATCTTGCTGTGCAAATATTGATTGTTTCTTTATTAATTCAAGTATCGCAAGGAAAAGACCTATTAATCGTATTTTATGATATGGCGGGCAGAACAATTCGCGGAATGGAAGTGATTTTTCTCTGAATAACTTCCCGGTTATTTCTTCGAGATATACTTCCATCGGTGTCTGATCAACAACAATATCCTGTGCCTGAATCGCAAGCGTTTCTTTCATAATTCGACCAAATGCGCTGACTAAATCCCAAAGTTCAACTTCTTGAATTGGTTTTTCTGAACTCACGCGCTCTTCGTGGAATTGATCAGAAACTAGTCTCGGAATCTTCTGCCCTGCTGCTTCCGCTTGCTCTTCCAAAATTTCAACCGCATCTTTAAACTTTTTGTATTCAACTAATTGCCTTACGATTTCATTCCTAGGATCATCTTCTTTGCTGGAATTCACTACTTGTCTTGGTAGAAGAAACTGACTCTTGATTTCCATCAGTTTTGTTGCCATCACTAAAAATTCACCTGCTAATGTTAAATCCAAGAAAGTAATTACCTCCATGAATTCTTTAAATTGATCAGCGATTCTTACGATTGATATTTCAAGAATGTCCACTTCGTCTTTTTTTACAAGATGAAGCAATAAATCTAGCGGTCCGTGGAAAGCATCCTGATTAATTCGGTATTCTATTTCAGACATGTTGCAAGTGCTCTGCTGTTTAAATTAAAGTTATGAAATATCTTTGTTTGATTAAGTATTGGTGTCTTTAGTAGATTCATGTTGTATTTCAAAAATAGTATTTAAAATCTTAGAATCTTTTAAACTTTCGATGCTTTCTTCGCAAACACATAAAATGAATTCCTCATTACCAGGAACAATGCAAATACTTTGATTAATCGCTCCAAATATTTCCACATCATTCCATTCCCCTAAGACCCCCCGTGGAAAAGCAAATGTGGTCTGGTTAGGCGCTGTGTTGGAATGCATAAGATTTTTGTGCTGAACCGAAGCGATGTGGTTTTTAATGAAGTTTATCTTGATGCTAGATTCTTGCATTTCGTTCAAGATATTTGACTTAACTAACCGCCCTGAATTTTTTAAATAGGTTGATGTTGTTGATAAGATGATTTTTTCAAGTTCAACAAGTAAATTGTCGCTCCCAATAAATATTTGTGTGAATGCTTCGAAATCTTTTACAATCAATTCTTGAATCATGCCGTCGAGGGTCAAAAGTTCAATTTCTGTAATTGGTTTTTTATTTTGAGCAGTACGATTTTCTTCAGCTATGTTTTTAGTGGATTCTCCTAATCCTAATATTTTTGTACTAATTTCCAAAAGTTTTGTTTTGCAGATGTCAAGTTCCTTCGCCTGGTCATTTATTTGAAGATTAATTGAATTAAGGAAACTGAAAATACAATCGCATTGAAGATTTTCTATTTGTGTTTTAAATATTGATTTAAATTGACTGATAATTTTCTGGATTGATTGATTGGACCCGATCTTTTGATCTGGAACTTGTTGGATTGCATTATTCAATCTGATAAGTTCCACTTTCAATGCTGCAATGTTTTTATCTTGATAGGTCGTAATTTGAAATCTGATACCTTCATTTTTTTTCTTGATGATATCTAGAATAGTTTCCGCAGCAGCAAAACGATATCCAGGTTTTTCGATCCATTGGACGACCCATGAATCAATTAATGAACCAAACCTTTCAATTAATTCATTGTTTATTTTAAGCATTATTTTGTAAAACGAACCTTGGCCTATGTGTTTTTCTCCGGAGAACCATTCTGTGCCTAAATGTTGTTCTGAATTTTTGAGGATATCTAAACTCGTTTGTAAAATTGTTTCGCTCTTTATTTCCTGGGTTTTGATCTGAGATTCGAGCTTGAACAGCGGGTCTAATAAATCTTTAAGTATGAAAGAATCAGTCGGTTCGCCTAAACTGGTTTCAAGTTTTTCACTTAAACTTGACGATAAATTTTCAAATGACATGTTGTTTTTTGCGAACTCTTGGTTAAGCCATTCGCTTATTTCTTGTGGACAAACTTGCTTTTTTCTAACCCATGATTGAATTAACTTTAAACATGCTTGGCTTATTGTTGCTTGTTCATTTATTTTATTTGAAATATTATCTACCTGCGCACTAGCAGTGAAATATGTTTTTTTTTGTATTTGTTCTGGTTTGAAGTTTTTGTTTATTTCAGAACCTTGATTGTAAATTTTTAATTGATTGGAATAGGCGATTGTTCCCATGTCTTGCATTAATGTATATAGAGAATTTTTTTCGTTGGTTTGTGTTTCTACCAGAATGATTTTATCTAATAGATCAGCAATGGGTGTTTCTTTCAATTCTTTTATAGTACTTGCACTATTTGTCGCTTTTTGCTCAGTGCAATTTTCGCTCGATGGAATTAACATTATCATGCTTATTTTTGGGGGTTTTAATTTCAGTTGAATGCAAGAAGCGATAACTGTTTTACATATATCTAGGATTGCCCCTGCTGCCCCACCCGCGGTATGGGTTACTATCCAAATATTAGGTTCTATGGTTCCAGGCATGGTGTTTGCGTATGCTTTTTGATTAATTGCGTTTAATAGTGATGTGGTTTTTTTCGATAGTGTGTCTATCCCGTCAAGTAATGCTAGTTTACCAAGCAATCTGTTTCCTTCGGTACTAAGGGTTTTAGGAATTTGATAAAGTTTGCTTAGAGGTAGCCATTGGGAAAGGTTTTCAGATTTTTCTTTATCGCCTAGATAATAATTAGGCCTGTTAAGTTTGAAAATAAGTGCTTCATTATCAGTAAGTTTAAGAAGGTTTTTATCCTGTTCATTACTTATCCCGTTATTATCCATATCGATTCCAATTATTTCCACAGGTAGAGTAATTCCTGTTGATATCGAATTGTTTTTAAGCAGGTTACTAAAAAATGCAGTTGCGCCAATTCCTGTTCTTCCTATTCCGATTATTAGGGAACCGGTTCGAGTTTCAAGATTAATATCCGGTGAGATATATTTATTTAACTGGTTTAAGGAATCTGAATTAACAGGTTGTTTTTTGAAAGATAAAGTTTTGTTGAGATCTTCAGTTTCTGTTGGTAGTTTCTTAATTTGAATTTCTGAAATAACTTCTTGGTTGGTTGCAATGAAAGATTGGATGTTAGGTAGCGAGAATGGGGTAAGATGTATTGTTTTTAAAGCGTTTACAAAATCGGTGCAGGTTTTGAATCGTTCTTCTGGTTTTTTTGAAAGTGCTCTGGCAATGAGTGATCTCTCATTTTCATCAAGTGAAGAAAGGTCTGGAGGTGCGTTTAAGTGCGCCTTGATGATTTCGCGTAAACTATCAGATTCGAAAGGTTTTCTTCCGGTTGTCATTTCTTGATAAACTATGGCCAAGCTATATTGGTCGCTAAATCTGCTTGGTCTGCCTTCAATAAGTTCGGGCGCGGAGTAAATAGGTGTGATGCCGCCCTGAAATTCCTGATCTGCGATGGTTAGGTCATGTACTAATCCGAAATCTCCAATTTTTAAATGGTTGTGAACTAAAAATAGATTTTGGGGTTTTATGTCTAGATGCTGAAGTTGATATTGAGAGTTGATTACATCTAAAGCTTCAGCGGATTCTGCTAAATAATGTAAAGCCTCATTTTTTGGTATTCCTGGGAGGTTGTTTTTTTTGCATTCTTGGTACTGATCCCACAGGTTTTTATCTGCAAGTTCCATAACGATAACCAGGCAATTTTCAATGATGTCAATTCTTTCCATTGTAAGAATGAAAGGATGCCTGATAATTTTAATGCGATCAATCGCGCGCCATTCTTGTTCTGCTCTTATATCTGTTTTTTCTCCAAGTTTTCCTGATACAAATTTAATTGCTTTGAGAAGTCCCCCAGGCACAGAGCATTTCCAAACTTCACCAAATCCCCCGCTCCCTATTTTTTCAATAACCCGGTAACCGGGAAGGGGTTCATAATTAGGATAAATTTTTATCATGATAAATGCAGTGTTTCAATTCAATCAATGTCTGAAAGTAATTAATTACTATTATTACTTTAACATTTTTCATTGCAAAAATGATAAAAAATATTGATCCTTTTAAATCACATTGGCTCGCGGTATTTTTCTATCTGGTCCACTGCCCTTATATGGGAAGGCCTATTTTTCTGTGAGGTGAACTTTGGTAAGGGTTTTAGTTAGTGTTAAGAATGTCGAAGAAGCAAAAATTGCTTTAAAAGCTGGAGTTGACCTTATTGATTTGAAAGACCCCATTAAAGCCCCAATGGGTATGATTGATTTGCCTTTGATTCTCCAAATTCAAAATGCTATGCCCAAAAATATAAACCTTAGTATGGCATGTGGGGAATTATGCGATATGCAAAATCTCGGAGATTTTCTTCCAGTTGGAATGAGTTTTTATAAGTTTGGCCTTTCGAATTGCAAAAGTTCAGGAGATTGGGTCAATCATTTGCTTTCACTTAAAAAGAAAGTTGTTCGATTGAATAATTCGGCTTTTGTAGTTCCTGTATTGTATGGCGATTATTTAAAAGCTAATTCGATAAAGCCATCTGAATTACTTAAATATCTGTGTGAGCATTCTTTGTATGCAATCATGATTGATACTTGGGGTAAAGATGGTTCATCGATTCTTGATTTTGCTACGATGGAAGAACTTTTGGAAATTCAGGAACTATGTAAGGCTCGGAATATAAAATTTGCTCTAGCTGGTTCATTAAATCTGCACCATGCAGGAACTCTAATAAAGGAAGGCGTCCGGCCTGCATGGTTTGGATTTCGTGGTGCAGTTTGCAATCAGCAATCCCGAAATAATACCATTGATTTCGATTTAACTTTAGATCTTGTTGCTGGAATTAAACGGTTGAATAATTTGTGAGCCTCTCATATTGACTGCATGTATTGTTGGGTTCTTTTTTTTGCTGTTGAAAAGTTTGTAGAAAAAAGGATCGACATACAGCAAGTTGCTGGCATCTTCCCAGTTTTTTGCATCAGGGAAATCAACTGATTTCAACAAATATAATTCGCTAAAATCAAATCGATGAGCAAATCTCAATGCCACTGTATCGGAACGAACATCCCTTGTTTGAGGCAAGAATGGCTCTTCATCTGGATTGTTGTCGGTTTTACAAAATTCATGTGCATCTAAAAAAAACAACCCAACAGTTTTCTTTATTGATTCACCTATTAATACTGCGTGATCGAAGTAAGATTTTAACGCAATTGAATTTTGAGTCATTATTCGGAGAGAATCCCAATGTTCGGAATTACTTAGAGTGTTTGCTATTATTTGCTCCATTTTCCTTACTTTTTTTCCGCCCCCAACAACTACAACAGTGCAAGATGGTTGCAGTGTTGTAAGCAATGAAGAAAGTTTTTGGGTTAGATCGCTGGCATCTAGCAGGCTTCCCCCTACTTTTATGACATTACATTTCATGATAAATACCAGCCAGTTTCATAATACTGTAGGCGCAAGCAGCATCAGAGTTCTCTTTTCCGAAAGTTTTTGAGAATGAATAAATGGTAGGTTTAGTTTTCCAGATAAAACTTTTAATTACCATTTTTGCCAAGCTTTCACCTGAGCCTGATACGCTTATCCATTTAGGTTCTTTGCCTTTTCTTTGGAGATGTTTTTTTAGCGCATTCGTAATCCATTTGATTTGAGTTTTGATGGCAAGTTGGCTTGTGCTTAAAATTTTTGACATTGGGATTTCGGTTTGATCTGCACAAAGCATTTTGGCGATGCGCCTAGCAGAATTAGTTTTTTTGAAGGATCTTCCATCTGCTGTGTCTGTATTGTTTGGGTCTTCGGGTAGATTATTTGCAAGTAGGTGGGCGTCGGCAATGGTTGCGAAATACTCATGCGCAAATTTGTTTCCTAATAATGATGCAAGCGGCGTGCGTTTCATTCCGGTGTAGACAAGGGAACCGGAATTTAATCTTTCAGTGTCAGTTATTCCGTGTGGGGTTGGGGATCCTTGGTCGATCGCTGTGATATCGGTGGTAGTAGAACCAATATCAATTGATAAGCCAAAATTTTTGGGTTGTTGCTTTGCAATAAAACTTGCCAATCCCATCCAATTGGAAGAGGCGCAAATTGTTGGGTTTTTAAGGGCGTTGGCTAGAGGGATGAAATTTTGGTTTGTAGTCCAAACCAAAGGAGTAAATTGTTTTTTGGGAATGGAATTTAAAATATACTTCACTCCCTCGATTTTTGATTCAAAACAGTCGCATAATTCTCCAGTCATGGTGATTGCAAGAATGTCGATTTTTTTTGAGGATAGGATGTCTTTAAGTATTACGGGTAAGGCGAGGTTTTTTTTCCAGAGTGGAAATACTGTATTTAGTGTATAGCCATCAGATTGACAGTATTTTATATTGGCCCCACCTATGTCTATTCCTGCAATTGTTGGTGTAGCTTTAAGCATTGAATTCTTCTGCAAAATATTGTCTCACAATAAAATAAACATTATTCTATTGGTTTTATATTGCGTTTAAAACACATTTTCGTTGCAAGTTAAAATAGGGGCTTTTTATGTATTTAGCTGTGATAAGAGATATTCTGTACGCTAATAATTGATATTATTGGATCATTTGGTAAATTGCGACATATTGCTTTAAGACTTTTAAGTTAATTATTTTGTTTTTATCAATAAAAACAGTTGACCTACCATCGATGTTGGGGTATCTTTTAAATACCTACCTGTTTTAAGCGTGTTTTCCTACCTTATCTGGAGTTTTATCATGCTGACTTTTCTTGGTGGTTCGAACAAGTTTTGTGATGGCATCAATCGCCGTAATTTTCTTAAAATCGGCGCTTTTGGTTCTTCTTTATCCCTAACTGATATGCTTCGTGCGAAAGAAGCAGGAAAAGTTGGAACTGCAAAAGCTGCAATCATGATTTATCTTCCTGGTGGCCCATCCCACATGGATATGTATGATTTAAAGCCACAAGCGCCTTCCGAGTATCGGGGCGATTTTAAACCAATTTCAACGAATGTTCCCGGGATTCAAATTTCCGAGCATTTCCCTAATCAAGCCAGAATGTTTGACAAGCTCGCGGTTGTACGAAGTCTTGTTTCTGTTGATGAACATTCCGATTCTCAAGTGATGACTGGTTATAGTGAAAATATCAACAGGGTTGTTCATCATCCTTCGTTTGGATCTGTTATTTCTAAATTGCAGGCTGGAATTACTGATGTTCCTCCTTTTGTTAGCTTGAGAGGTATGACCAAAGGTACTGAACCTGGTTATCTCGGAATTGCCCATCGTCCTTTTACTCCAGACGGCCCTGGTTTACAGAACTTGCGTCTTCCTAATGGCGTTCAAACCGACCGTTATGATGATAGAAAATCACTGCTTAAAAACTTTGATAATGTGCGTCGTGAAATTGATGCCTCTGGCACCATGAAAGGTATGGACTCTTTCACCACTCGTGCATTTGATATGGTAGCTTCGGGTACTGTTCGCAAAGCTCTTGATCTTTCTCATGAAGAACCCAAAGTTCGCGATCGGTACAAAGGCGTTGAGCAGTTCCTAACTGCAAGAAGGCTTATCGAATCTGGTGTGGGTTGTGTAACCTTATCGTACGGTGGTTGGGATACCCACTCTGGTAATTTTAAAACCCTGAAAACGCAGCTACCAATGTTGGATCGTGGTATTTCTAGTCTCATTCAAGACCTCCACGAACGAGGCATGAGTGATGATGTTGTTACTGTTGTTTGGGGTGAGTTTGGTAGAACCCCAAAACTTAATATGCAAGATGGTGGTGGTCGTGATCACTGGTCCGCAGCAATGAGTGCTCTTGTTGCAGGCGGTGGCTTAAAAATGGGCCAAGCAATTGGTGCTACCAATGCCCGTGGTGAATACCCAATCGATCGCAAGTATAAGGTTCCCCAATTGTTGAGTACCATTTACTCTGCAATGGGAGTAGATCCTTCAGCAACATTCCCTGATAACTTTGGTCGCCCAATGTATATCTTGGATGATCGTGAACCCGTAACTGAATTGCTCTAAAAGGCTTTTAAGTACTAAAAATAGTAAAGCGCTTCAGTTTAAACTGAGGCGCTTTTTTTACGCAGTTCCGTGATGAATTCGGGCGAAAATCGCCTTCAAATAACGCCCTTCCCCCGCATGTGCCATAAACGGATGATCGGGCCCAGCCCCGGTTAGCTTTAAAACTTGGGCCGTTTTCCCTGCTTGCCATGCCGCTTTTCGTACTGAATCAAAAAAATCAAACTCTGATACTAATCCAGTGCAAGAGCAAGTAAGTAAAATTCCCCCATCAGTGATAACCTGCATTGCAAGTCGGTTCATATCTGTATATTTTCTTAGCGCAGTTTCGATTTCATCGCGATCACGCGTCAGCTTGGATGGATCCAATATGACAACATCAAATTTTTCACCTTTAGCGATGCTGTCGCGTAGCCAAGGAAAAATATCTGATTGAACACATTTGATTCGCACTTTGTTTAGGCTGGCATTATGTCTTGCAAGAGCAAGAACTTCTTCATCAAGATCGATTGCAGTAACATCTTCAGCTTTTCCCAAGGCTTTTGCATAAACAGAAAAGCCCCCGGAATTGCAGCAAAGGTCTAAAACTTTTTTATTCAAACAAAAACTGCTAAGCAGAAGCCGATTTTCGCGCTGATCTGCAAAAAAACCAGTTTTGTGACCCGTACCGGGCGTAACCTTAAAGCTTAAGCCATTTTCATTGATAATTTCAGGATTTACATCGTACCCCGGTTCTTTGCAGTTAAAGGATTCTTGTTTTTGAACATGGCTCTCAGCAAACCAAGTAATTTGATGCTCTGGATAATGTTTTAAGAGAATCGTTTGAATTGTATCTTTAAGACGGTACATCCCTGATGAAAAAAATTCGATCACGATAGTTTGTCCAAACTTATCAATGATAAGGCCACTGAGGCCATCCCCTTCACCGTGAATAAGGCGATATGCATTGGTTGATGCTTCTAAATTTAATGTTTCTTTTCTGAGGCCAACAGCCAATCCTATTTTCTTATCAAAGAAAGCTTCATCAATCGGCTCATCTGGATTTGTGGTTAAAACGCGGAGGGAAATTCTGGAGTGCCCATTAAAAATCCCACGGCCTGCCCAAGCGCCCGCTCGGTCCTCAATGTCAACTATGCAGCCGTTGGGAATCTTTTGATCGGGTTTCTCAATCATTTTCTGAAAAATCCAGGGATGATTGGAGTTCCTAACAATTTTAAGTTTAATCACAGGTAGTTTTGGATTTATGGTGTCCAATTAACTATTTTCCTTTAAATAACTTGTGTTTTTGATCAATGCACATGAAGATAGGATATTAGATAGAAAAAGCACGGCTCTAAAAATTAGATTTTATCTTTAGGAGGTTAGAAAGCGACTAATGGCCATTCCAATGTTTAGCATCGAAAAAGCTGGAGATATTGCAATCATTATACCCTCGCCAACTGCTGAAAAGATGGCTGAAGACCTTATGCTAACAGCAACAGATTTGGTATTGGATCCATTGGATAAAATGAAGCCAAGTGGCCTAGTTTTTGATCTTTCAGAAGTTGATTATGTAGGATCATTATTTTTGGGTTTTCTGCTTAGATGTCATAAAAGAGTAAAAAAACACGGATGCGAAGTCGTAATTGCGGGGGCATCTCCAAACGCAAGAGAATTATTGCATCTTACCGGCCTCGATACCCTCTGGCCCATCTACAATGATCGTAAGGAAGCAATTGCTGCTCTCAATAGCGACTGATTTTCTTTTCGATTTAATTTCTAATGAGAATTTAATGTGGGTGAGATTCCTGTAATTCAGTGTAGAAATCTGAGTCGAAGGTTTGGATCTAAAACCGTTCTGAATAATGTTTCTTTTGAAGTTTATCCAGGAATTATTGGTTTATTAGGCCCAAACGGCGCAGGAAAATCAACTTTAATCAAGCTTATTCTGGGGTTGGATATTCCTTCTTCTGGAGGAATAACGCTTTTTGGAAAAACCAAAGTTGAACTGGGAAAGATCGGGTTCATGCCCGAAGCAAAAGCTATTATTCCTTCGATGAAAGGTTTTGAATTCGTTGCTTTTGCAGGTGAGCTTGAAGGCTTGAAACGCAAAGATGCTTTAAGGCGTTCCCATGAAATTCTTGATTGCTTAAGTATGGGGGAAGCGCGGTTTCGAAAACTTGGTGAATATTCTACCGGAATGATTCAAAAAGTTAAACTTGCACAGGCTTTGGTTCACGATCCCGAATTGCTAATCCTTGATGAACCAACTGCAGGGTTAGACCCTCCAGCTCGAAATCAAATGCTTGATTATCTTAGCTACTTCGCCAGACAACAAGGCAAATCAATCGTTCTGTCCACCCATTTGCTTGGGGATGTGCAATCGGTTTGTGATCAGGTTGTGGTATTGAATTTCGGCAATTGCCTTGCATCTTGTTCGCTTGAAACGCTTGTTGGAAACAAAGAGAACCGCTATTTAATTGAAATTGCTGGAAATCAAATTGATTCAATTAGTGCATTGGGTAATTTGTGCATTGGCACCCAAGATATGGGCGGGTTTACAAAAGTATTCATTCAGTGTGAGTCAACTGCTGAAATAAACCACATAGCTTCGCAAGTTTTATCTGCGGGTGGTGTTATTAAAAAATTCATTCCTTTGGAAGGTAACTTGGATGATGCGTTTTTTGCTCTTTTAGATAAGCAAAGAATGGAGAAAATTTGATGGCGGTAACTTCTCTAAATTCATTTTTGGAATACAGGCCATGGCGTGGTTTGCGAAACCCTGTTTGGATGGGGGCATTTGCGATCACTCGTGAATCTTTAAAATTAATATTCACACGCAAAGTATTTTGGGTCGTATTCTCCCTTGCAGTTTTGAACTTTCTTCTTTATTTTTTTGGCCAGTATCTTTTTTTCTGGGTTGCGGATCAGCAGCCAGATGGATTGGTGCGTGTTGGTGGTTTTGGGCGTGCCAATCAAAACGATATGATGCAATTTCTACGCAGCGTTTTAAAAATGGATGGCTCTCCAGAAACCTTCCGTAACTTTATTAATCTTCAATCTCGTGGTATTATCGTGCTTTTGGTGTTGGCAGGGGCTTCTTTGCTAGGCGAAGATCTTAATCAAGGTTCTTTGATTTTCTACCAATCCAAATCTGGTGGGATGAGGAATTATATTGTTGGTAAGTTTTTGGCAGCATCTTTTCTTGTGCATCTTTTTGCAACTGTTCCAGCTCTTTTTCTGTTTCTTGAAATTTGTTTCATCGATACTTGGACTTATCTGCTTTATCATCCAAGATTACTGTTCGGAATTATTGGCTATGGTTTTGTCATTAATATCGGACTTGTTTCCTTGTTATTTGCTACTGTGGGTTTCTTCAGATCCACCATTGGTTTAATCATGTGCTGGGCGGGTGTTTTTTTTCTTCTCCCATCTCTTTGTGCTATTATGATCGATCGCTTAAGATTGAATCCTGCTTTCAGGGTTCTAGATTTTTGGTACTGTGTGGAAAGATTGGGCGAGAAATGCCTTGGTGCATCCCCTACCCTTCTTCCCGGGCAAACAGACCACTCTTTAAATCCTTGGTTAGCTGTTGCTTCGCTAGGTTTTGTTTTCTTTATAAGTTCTTTTCTTACTATCCGGATTTACTTTAAAAAAGGTGTCGAATCATGATTGGGGTTTCTCCGGTTTCAACCAAACCTGATATCGTTCCCTTATGGTGCAAGAAGGTTTCCAAATGGCATGGGAATTTTCTTGGATTAAATGATGTTAGCTTGGAACTCAGACCCGGGATTACCGCGCTTTTAGGTTCCAATGGTTCTGGTAAAAGCACCTTAATGAATTTGATTGCTGGTCAACTTTACCCTGACACCGGTTCTATTCGTATATTTGGAGTTGATCCATGGACTTGGCGGGGTAAACATCTTGTTGGTTATAGCCCCGACCTTGATTACTTTTATTCTTCCTGGAGTATCAACGATTTTCTTATGCGAATGGCTTGCCTTGCAGGGATCGAAAGCAAAAAGGTTCCGAGTTTAGTTAATGAGATTCTTGATGTTGTTGGCCTGTTGTCAGTTCAAACAACCCTGTTGAGGCGCTGCTCTCTAGGAATGAGACAGCGGGCAAAAATTGCCCATGCTATTTTAATGGATCCTCCTTTGCTGGTTTTAGATGAACCATTTCGCGGAATTGATCCCGTAGGAAGGCGTGATCTTGTTCAATTATTACTTAAGTTTCAATCGAGTGGAAAAACGATATTGGTATCAAGTCATGAGTTGGAAGAAATAGAAAAACTGACAAGCCAGGTAGTAATGCTAAGATCGGGTCGTGTTGTTTCCGCTGGACCGGTTTCGCGGGCTAGGGATAGATTGTTAAATAAGCCTGTTGAAATCGCTTTGGAAATTGAATCTGCAGAACAAATAAGATTTCTTGCCCAAACAGTTTTTAATTATTCAGAGGTTTTGGGTGTGCATTTGCCTGAAGGTAAAGCTCATATTTTAATGGTGCTAACCAGAAACCCTGAAATTGTTTTCTCTCATTTGGTTAAGATATCCATTGAAAATAATATTCCCATACTCAGGCTGGAAGTTGTAGACGAAGCCCCTGCTGAAGTGATGGAATCCTTGTTTCAGGGGTGATTTTAGAAAGAGGCATAAGCTTGGAGTTTTTGAAATCTTTTATCCTGGGTGTAAAGTCAACACTTGCAGTCCATCTCTTTCGGGCCAAGGTTGGGCATAGCTTGTTTTGGGTGTCTGCTGGTTTTTTATTGCTTGTTGCTGCAGTTGTTGTTTCTGTTAGTTTCAAAAATCAATGGAACTATAAAACACTTAAGCCGCGTGGGCAGGCCGGGTTCAATTTTAAAAATTCAATTGAAATGATAGAGGCTTGTAGCATGGCTTTAGGCCATAATGCAGGTGTTTCCGCTGTTTGCTCTGCAGTTTCTGGTGCAAATTCAGGATTAATGATCCAATCTGGGTTCCCTGTTTTTACAAAGAATGTTGTGTTTTCTGTTTTGTTAGGGTTTCTACTTCCTTTATGGTGCCTTACTTTTGCAGTGGAGGGGCTAGGCTCTGAAAGGGAAGGCAAAACTTTATTCTGGTTGTTTTCAAAGCCGGTTCCTCGGTCAAGTATTTATGTTGGAAAGTTTTTAGCGATTCTTCCCTGGGTTATAATCTGGAGTCTTGGTGGTTTTTTTGTTCTTGCTGTTTGTGCCGGGGATAGCGGAATTTTTGCTTTTAAATTGTTTTGGCAGCCCATAGCTTTAGCAAGTATCACTTACGCTTCGGTTTTTTTCTTTATGGGGGCCTGTTTACCAAGAGCTTCTTTGATTGCATTGGCCTATGCCTTTGTTGTTGAAACGCTTTTAGGAAGTATGCCCGGATCTCTTAAGCAATTAAGTGTTGCGTTCTATGCCAGGTGTATCATGTTTCAGAAAAGCTCAGACTTGGGAGTAGTTTTGGAGCAAGGTGGCGGGTATGGTGATTTTTCTCAAACCATGGCAATATGCTTTATGTTGGGTATTGCATTAATGTTTCTGGTTGCAGGAATATTCTTTTTTGGGAAGATAGAGCTTAGAGGCCAGAGATGATACTTTTACCGGTGACAAATGCAAAGAAATGAAAACTCCCCCGGATCTGATTTAGGTTTTGATTTTCCCAAGCATGGTTACAGGGGAGATTTATTCCCAGATATCGTACCCAGTTCTTTTACGGGGCATAGCCTTTGTATTTCTAGGCAGTTTGGAGCTCGTGGTGGATCGATTGCTGCGAAGGTTGCCAAAAAATTAGGTTGGCAAATTTATAGCCATGAAATTCTTCAATACATGGCTTCTAATCCAGCAGCCAAGCAAGAATTATTTGATTTTGCTGGGCCTAAAATTGTTGATTGGGTTGAAGGTCAATGGTCGCAACTTGTTGAACAAGGGCAGATTACTAGAACAGAAGAAGTGGAAGATCTAGCCCGCGTAATTTTGCTGCTTGGTTGCATTGGGAATACGGTTTTTGTAGGATCTGGAGCTGGGTTTCTAGTCCCAGATGTTAATCGGTTACATGCCCGAATTATTGCCCCTTTTGATGATCGTGCTTCTTACATTTCCCAGTATGATCGGTTAACTATGGACGATTCAAAAGAGAAGGTTAGAAGTTCTGATGAAAGACGGGTTGAATTCCTTCATGGTCATTTCAAAGCTGTTATGAATGAACCTTACTGCTATGATCTTATTTTAAATTCAAGTCGGTTGGGTGAAGATTGTACGATTCAAACCATTATTCAAGCCACTCGAATTAAATACGGGTTTTGATGCTTAATTGGCACTAGATAATTGTTTGTTTGCTAGAGGAATTTCTGGCCTGTTGCTATCCATGTTTTTTCCTCGTAGCGTCAGAAAACCTCTTTCAATTTCTAGGGCCTGTAATAGCATTGTTGGGCGCGGCTGATCTGCTTGAAATCGAACTACTGCCACGGGTTTTCCTTGGTGGCGGTACCATGAGACTTCAATCCCGTTTTGCCTAGCTGTATCTGAAATTTTATCGAACATGGATAATAGAGAAATGGGAAGTGCGCCGGCTTTTAACGAATAAACTTGAATTGCAACCACATTGGGTTCATCTTTTGCGAGCCAAAGTTTTAATTCTGCTGAAATGATGGTACTGAGTTTTCCTTCCCCCCAACGAAACGCCAAACGCAAACGATCTGGTTCTAGGCAGATTCGAGGAGCTCGGATATAATCTGGGAAAAACTTGTTTTTGTTGCCTGTTTCGTCAAGCTCTTCAGAAAAAAAGCTATTGATCTGATCCTCTTTGAATTGGGCGTACCATTCTTTTTCAGTACCAACTGCGCCAACGAATTCGAAACACTCTGATGTGAATTCTTTGGCTTTATCACCTTTGTTGGGATCGTTCGCTACTAACAAAGCGGTTTTATAAAAATTTGGTTCATGACGAATGATGGAGTATAGAACGAATCCACCAATCGATAGCAAACTAAGGAATGTAGCCAAGGCTAAATATAATGATAATCTTGCCATTTTGATGCAGGTCTCTTTGCCTGAGATTACTAAAAACTAACCCAGATCATACTTCAATACCAAGGATTTAGCTTAAAAGTCAACCCGGTGTGCGTTTTGTATAAAACATTCCGTTTTGTATTCATTACTTCAACTGTGATATGGGTTAAGAAAATAAAGAATATTAAATACGGGGCGTTTGAGTCGTTTGGCGAAAATGCACAAGGAATTATCCTTGTGCTAATTTGGAAACCTTTAAGGATTTTTTCAAGGTTGAGCTTTATAGTGACGATTCCTTTAATAAGGATTCTTAAGTTATGGATGCCCTAATATTTTGATATTTGGGTAAGTTAGGATGTAAAGGGGGAGTGGTGGTCATGCGAAAAGTTCTTTCAACAATATTGGTTTCTGCCGCCTTTTGTTTTGAGGCTTCCTTATTGCAAGCTCAAAATCTTCCATCTGGACAGGGCCCCCGCCCTATTGCTGAGCCTATTCCTTTAGGGGGCTCAAGCCTTGGTAACCAAGGATTTCCATCATCTGGGCCAATGGCGAATCCACAATCTTATGGTCAATCAGAAGATGCGCCTTTAGACCTTAGTTTGTCTGGCTTGTCGCCCAGTGCGTTTATGGAAGAGCCACCACTTATAGAGTTTGCCTGGTATGGAAGTATTGGTGCAAGAGCATTGCAAAGGCAAAAAAATGGGAGTTTGGGTTCTGCATATCAAGGGGATGGTGATGTTTTAGGCGCTGCAGACTTTGCTCGTTTGCCCGAAGTTCAAAACTTTAACCAATTAAATCCTGCCATGGGTTGGGGCCCTACTGTGACTTTAGGTTTCCTTGAAAACAATCACATGCTTGAGTTCTACGGATTTTACATTCCACAAAATTCCACATCAATCTCCAATACAGACCAAGGAAGGTTATCGAGCCCATTTGGAAGCTCACCCCCGCCACCGTATGCCCCATCTGGTTTTCAGGGGTTGTGGTTAAATGCAGACACCATGACAACAACGATGAATTCTGCAATCGGAAATGCTGAACTTAACTACCGCTATGCGAGCCCTGCGATTAAAGATGTAGAGTTTATGTTTGGGGTAAGGTATTTTGATATCCTTGAAAATATGATTTATTCGACCAATCATTCTGGTGATATAACGACATCAAACCCTAAATTGCAAGCCAACTATAATGCTCGTGCGCATAATCATATTCTAGGGCTGCAAGTTGGGTCTGAATATAATCTCAGAGTTTTCAAGCACTTAGGAATAGGGATGATGAGTAAAGGTTCTGCAGGCGTAAATTGGTGGAATTCGCAAGTTTCTCTTGTGCGCGGCGATGGCTTGCAAGGGTTTAGTGGTTCTCAAAACGGAGCAACCTTTGCATCGATTTTAGAAATGGGATTCTATGCAGATATCCTGTTGCTAGAAAGGGCCCGATTTAGAGCAGGTTATAATGTTTTGTGGGCAATAGGCGTGGCAGAAGCTTCTTCCCAGTATAATTATAATCTGAGAGATACTACTGGTTCCAGCGATATAGGTACAACCTTTTATCAAGGACCAACCCTAGAATTGCAATTCTTGTTTTAAAAAAGAAGGCTAATTTTTTTGCTACAGGGCCTGCCATTCATTGGCGGGCCTTATGCTTTTCCAAGCACGATGCAACTATTGCTGCCACCAAATCCAAATGAATTAGATACCACCCGTTTAAGTTTTTTCTCAACGGTTGTATTTGCAACATGATTTAAATCGCATGCAGGATCTAAATTTTCGAGGTTGATTGTTGGTGGAATTGCCTGCTGTTGTAACGCTACGAGGCAAGCTGCAGCTTCAATTGCACTAGAAGCGGCAAGAGCATGGCCTGCCATGCTTTTGATGGAACTAACCGGGATGTTTCTGAATTGGTTTGCAAAAACATTACGAATTGCATTTGCTTCACCAGCATCCCCGACCGGGGTGCTGGTGCCATGGGCGTTGATGTAATCGACAGCATCAAGATTTGTTTGGCTATTGTTAAGAGCGTTTTTTATGGCGATTTCAATTTGAGAAGTATCGGGGTTGGGGATAACAGGGTGAAAAGCGTCACTAGAGAAACCGCCGCCCAGTATTTTTCCATGGCAGGAAGCTCGTCTATTTTTTGCATGGGAAGCTTTTTCGAGGATAAAAATTGCGCCACCTTCTCCAAGAACAAAGCCATCACGACCTTTGTCGAAGGGCCTAGAGGCTTGTTCGGGAGCATCATTTCTACGGGAAAGAGCTCGTAGGTTTCCAAAGGAAGCAAGTGTAATGGGTGTGACATTTATTGAGCATGCGCCAACGATACATATATCAACAAGGCCCATTTTGAGCCAATTTGCGCCAAAAATCAGTGAGTGATTGGCGGAAGCGCAGGCTGTTGATACTTGGAGTACAGGGCCTTCGATTTGATATAAATCTTTTGCGAATTGAAAGTACGGGGCTGTTTCGCGTCCGGGTAATTTGTAGTTGTCGCCTCCCAAGAAGAAGTTTTCTTCCCAAGATAAAAGCCAATCCGAGCCGGTTCCTAATAGTAGTCCGCAATTTTTCCTTGTTAATTCTTTCTCAATGTCCGCATCTGCAATAGCTTGCCCCATGCAATGAATGTAAAGTTGCTCAGCTTTAGATCTGGAGCGAAATGTTTCATTGGGGATTTTTTTTGATGCAGGAACCTCATCGATATAAGCTGCAATTTGACTTGGATGATTAGTAATGTCAAATAATTCAACTTTTCGTACCGCAGATTTACCTTCAAGCAGCAGCTTAGAAAATTCAGCAAGGCTAAAACCCATGGGGCAGCCCACACCTACTCCAGTAATCCAAATCTCTTCATCCATTACTTTTATGATCCTTAAATGCTTGCAGGAATAAAATCTGCGAGCACATTGATAGCGATTTGGAAAGTCCAGTCAGTTTGAAAATTATCAGGGATTTGAAATAAATTTTCAAGCGATAATGGTGCAACAAATGCTGGATTCTTTGCGTTTTTGTTCCAAGATATATTTAATCCTGCTCGGGTTCTTTTATTGGTATCTGCGCTCTTTTGTTTGGTAATTGCAAGCGCATACCCCTCGAGTATTTGACTGTTTGTACTATCTAAATTACAGTTGGAAAATTCTTCACGGTAGCCTGTCCAAATCAAAATAAGCCCTTCTGCGAAGTTGTTCTCTAATGAGGTAAATCCTGCTAGAAGGGCGTGTCCTTCCATACCAGCAAAACCCCCTGCCCCCAAGTTTATTCCATTTATTTGATACGCCAGGCTTATTATTCCAGATGGGGAATGCAAGGAATCAACGGGCACAAGGTGCGGTGAGATTCCCCATGCACTTTCGAGTTTAAACTTTTCGAATGCGCCAGAAACTCTTTTTCGGCCTGGATGTTTGGGGGAAACAATAACGCCCCAATTCGCGAGATTTTTGATGTCTTTGGTTGCTTCGTGGGTGCATTGAAGTGCGATAACAGTTTGGTCGTCCAGATATTTTAAAATCGAGGTGGTTAAAGGGTTGGGTAAAGACGGGTTAATCTCGGTCCGGAGCTTTGCTATTTCGCTGTTTAAGACTGTGAACTTACTCGAACCAAGTATTTGGTAACTTGTATTTCCCGAACTAATTTCCTCTGAAACTATCTTAAACACAGGGTAACCCTTATGATTTTGCAATAAAAACTATCGTATGATCAAGTTTTTAAGCTAAATTGCCAATTGGGGCAATCCAAAAGAAGAAATCTCTAGCTCAATTAGAATTTGCGAGGGTTAAAACAGCGATTATTCTTATAAATAAAGGTAAGGTCATAGAACCATAATTAAAATTCTTAGTTAAGGATAAGGCAAATAATATCATGCCACGCGATCCATACGAAGTCTTGGGCGTAAATAAGAACGCAACTGAAGATGAAGTTAAAAAGGCCTACAGAAAGCTTGCTAGGGATTTTCACCCTGACCGCAATCCAGGAGATAAACAGGCTGAAACGAAGTTTAAGGAAATCCAAGATGCTTTTGAAATTCTTCACGATAAAGAAAAGCGTTCCAAATATGATCAATTTGGTTTTGTAGATCCATCGGCAGGATTTGGTGGCGGCTCCAGAGGCCCCGGTGGAGGATTCCATGGCGGTTCAGGTTCGGTAAACATGGATGATTTGGCAAGTATGTTTGGAGGTAATGCGGGAGGTGGATTTGATTTTGGTTCGATGTTTGGAAAGAAAACAAAAGGAAGAAGGAAGCCTTCCAGCCAGCCTCAAGATAGCCATTTTGATGTTGAGGTTCCCCTTGAGAAAGTTGTACTTGGTGGGAAGATTTCTCTTACTGTAAACGGATCAAATCTTGATGTAAACATTCCGTCAGGTTTAAAAGAGGGTGGAAAAATTAGGCTTACAGGTCAGGGGCAGGATGGCGGGAATGTGTATCTGACGATAAAATCAGCGCCTCATGCTTTTTTTATTAGGGAAGGTGATAACCTTATTGTTGAAGTTCCCATCTCTATTCCTGAAGCTATTCTTGGTACTAAAATTGATGTTCCAGTCATGGACGGATCCAAATTAACTGTCAAAGTTCCTCCCGGGGCTTCCGGTGGATCAAGATTAAGAATCAAGGGCAAAGGGGTTGCTTTAGGAGACTTATTCATTCAGCTTAAAATTGTGGTACCCACATCCATTGATGAGACTAGTAAGCAAATCGTAGAGGAGTTTGCTAAACTCAATCCACAAGAACCTCGAAAAAATTTGCCATGGAATCAATAAGAATAGGTGATTAAATGCAAGTATCTGAATTCTGCTTTCCCCAAAAGTATAAACTTAAATCTTCGGATGATTTTCGTAAGGTGTTTGCTTTTAGATTAAAGTTTTCTAATGCTCATCTTGCACTTTATGCAATGCCTAACGGTTTTTCTTTTAACAGGCTCGGTGTTGCAGTAGGAAAAATAAATGGTAATGCGGTAGTGCGCAATCGAATTAAGAGGTTATTGCGGGAGGCATTTAGGTTGACAAGGGAACAGCATCATCATCAAGGATTTGATCTTGTTGTTGTTCCGAAAAAAGGATGCTTGCTAGAAATACTTGTTCTTCAAGAATCGTTCTTGAAGCTAACCTCGCAGGGAATGAAGTTTATAAACGATAAAAAACCACGATGAAAACTGTAGCGTTTTTTATCAGTATGCTTTTGATAGGAATGGTGCGTTGTTACCAATTAATATTAAGGCCCTTATTGCCTGCAGTTTGTAAATTTCACCCCTCCTGCAGCGAATATTTTATCGGGGCAGTTAATAAGCATGGCCCATTTTCGGGCGCATTAAAAGGCGTAAAAAGACTTTGCAGATGCAATCCTTGGAATCCGGGAGGGTACGACCCGCCGTGACTTTAAAGTGCTCAATGATTATTTTGCACTTTGGCCTGCCTCTTCTTTTAGAAAAGGAAGAACAACCTTAACGCCAATAATTCCTCCAAAAATCGCCCCAAACACTAGCAGCATAATAACAACTTTTCTTCCACCAATTTCAAACATATCCCAAAGGCTAAGGAGTATCTGGCTTAAAAGTCCCAAGGCAACCATGCCTCCAAGAACTGGAATTGCGGAGGCAAAAATTGGCCCCATTGGTGCATCCATTCTGGCAAACCACCAACATGAAATTTCGATTACTTGAATAATTAACGCAGAAGGTGCGATAATTACCTTGAGGTAATTCGGGAACCCTGTCATCGCTAGGCAGAAACCGGTAATTCCATAAAGCATTGCAAAACCAAGCAGATGTACATGCGAAGAAAGGGCAAGCTTCTCCAGAGATTTTGCAGACGATTTCTCAGGGGCACAATAATCAGTGAATTCTTCGTATGTGTTTAACGGGAAATTAGCTGCACTTCCCCCAGCATTAGCATCATGGCATCTCATGCATCTTGATTCAATAATACCTTCTATGTTGGCAAATCTTTGAGACCCATCTTCTGTGATATGGACCATATGGGGGGAAATTTTTAGCGATTCTAATTTCCCCGTTAATGGATATCCTTGCAGTTGGGAGTGTTCGTAATACTCTTTCTTGAAGCCATCTTTAATCCAAGCTAAGAGAGCTATTCTTTCACCATCGATGTCTTGATACACTAATTTTTCAACTTCGGGATCTTTTGTAATTCGGGCTTTTTCTTTTGCAAGTTCTTCTGGTTTGTCTTTGAGTTTTTCTTCTGCAAGTTCAGTCAGGTATATTCGCTTTTCTTTGATTGCTCGTTTGATACCACCTGCTCTTTTACTGGTAAATGCACTTCTCATGCTTCCGGATCCATTAAAAGGCTTACTTTCATTGGCAATTAAGAGGCGTTCGATTTGAGAATATTGTTTTGAGCCATGAAATTCAGAGACTGTTTCTTCAGGTCCAGGCAAGGGTTGACCTGCATTTGCAGATTGAAAATGAAGGTTAACAATCGCAGAGGTAAACCCTACGCCAATACTAAGTAGAAGAGTGGCTACAACGATTTTTCCTGCTACCGGTAATTTTCGTAAGTATGATTCGTTCATGAAAGGTTCTCTCGGTTGCCAGATTTTGTTTTAACAAGCGCCTCACCTAGTATCAAGATTTTTTCAATAGTTTGATTTATTGGTAGCAAAACAGTTGCACCAGCGGCAAGTTTATGTCCACCTCCGCCAAATTGTTGGGCAATTTGGCAAACATCTGCCCCCGTGCGCGAGCGGAAGTTTACGCGAGTAGTCGATTCATTGATTTCCAAGAAGAAAATGACAATATCTGCACATGAAGTGCTTCTTAAATATACGATAAGATCTTCGGCATCAGATGTTCTGGCATTGGCATTGTTAAAATCTGTTTGGGTAAGCCAGGAGTAAACCAATTTTCCGCCTTGTCTGGTTTGGCAACGCGATAACATGGTTCCTGCTAGTTTTTGTTTAGCTAAGCTATTGCTATCAAATAACGCATCATAAAGCAGGGTTGGGGTTGCCCCCAGTTTGATCAAATCTCCTGCAAGAGAAAAGCTTGAGGCTGTGGTGTTTGCGTGGCGAAACCAACCTGTATCCGTTGAAATAGCAATAAACATTTGATTAGCAGCGGACGCAGTGGGGGTAATGCCAAAATAAGTAAAACATTCATAAACAAGCCTGCCTGTAGCTTCTGCTGAAACATCTAAAATCAAAGGGTTTCCTATGTAATCTTGAGTTACATGATGATCGATTACGCAAGTTGGTACAAACTGTTGTTTAATCCAGTTGCCCATTTCTGCAAGTTGGCTCCAGGTGCCTGTATCAAGCACGATTAATCCGTCCCAATTTTTGTTAGGGTCGGCGTCTTGCCCATAGACACGTAGGATTTTACCCGGATCCATAAAAACATAGCGTTGTGCGAAAGGGGTTGGGAGATGGATTTCTACCTTTTTATCAAGCTTTTCCAGCAATTCCAGCATTGCAAGGCATGAGCCAATCGCATCTCCATCCGCCCTTGCATGGGTGGTTAGAAGAATATTGGTTTTTCCTTGGAGGAAATCGGCTAACGGTTTCAAGTTGGCAGGCATATTTTTCTCTGTTACATATACACCGAATAATCTTACAGGAAATTAACACTCATTTCATAGTGGGATTTTGCGTAACCTAAGAGAATTTATTAAAACTGAAATAGAGCTTAAACTCATCGTTAATCCAGCTAACAGGGGTGACAAAAATCCAAATGCGGCCAAGGGGATGCTTAATAAATTATATAGGAACGCCAACGCAAGGTTTTGCCTGATGGCTTTTATGGTAAACTTGCTCAAATTTCTAGCTTCAACAATAGCCATTAGATTACCCTTAAGCAAAATAATCCCAGAACTTTCTTGAGCTAAATCTGTGCCCGTGCCCATGGCAATTGAAACATTCGCCAATGCCAATGCAGGAGCATCATTGGTCCCATCCCCAGCCATGGCGACTTTTTTCCCGTCAAGGCCAAGGGTCTTGATAAATTCTGCTTTATCTGCAGGAGTGTTATTCCCGTGATATTCTTTAATATCAAGTTGTTTTGCAACTTTAGAGGTGGCATGCTCGTTGTCGCCGCTTAGTAATATTATTTTTATGCCTTCTTTTTGCAGTTGATTTATTGCCTGGGCTGCGGAGGGTTTTATAGAGTCTGATAATTCGATGAATCCTGCAATTAAACCTTTAATCCCAACCCATACTTTGGTTGAATCGTTATTTGATAATGCTTCTAATATGGTGTTTGGCGTGTCATAGCCTTTTAATTTAAGAAAAGGGAGTTTTCCCAAAGCAACTGCCTGATCTGAAACGCTGCCAGTAGTGCCCTGCCCTGCCTCTTCATTGATTTTCATGGGGGAAATAAGTTCAATCCCTTTTTTTAAAGCAAAACTTACAATTGATTTAGATAGCGGATGGCTACTTGTTTGTGCCAGACTTGCAGCATATTTTAACAATTCTTCCGAGCTAATATCTGCGGAGGTATGAATTGCAGAGACATTTGGTTTTCCTTCAGTAAGCGTTCCCGTTTTATCAATTACAAGAACATTTATATTCATTAGGTTTTCAAGATGTTCCCCTCTTCGAACTAAAATGCCTAGCTTTGCCCCTCTGGAAATTCCAACTCCTACTGCCATTGGCGTTGCTAAACCTAATGCGCAAGGGCATGCGATTACCAATACTGCGATTGATTTTTGTAATGCATCAACCCAGCCTAGTGGCTCTTCATTTTTTATGATCCAGTAAATGAAAGTAAGCGTTGCTATGAACAATACGGCTGGGACCATGACTTTTGAAATTGCATCAACCGTTGCCTGGATGGGAAGTCTCGTTCTTTTTGCATCTTCTACCATCTGGACAATTTTGGCCAGCATGGTCTCTTTGCCGGATCCTTTTGTAGTTAGCGTAAAAGAGCCATTTAAATTTATGGTTCCGGCATATACAAAATCATTGCTTTGTACATCTCTGGGCATGGGTTCGCCGGTGATCATTGATTCATCAATGCTGGAACTACCATTAAGGATAATTCCATCGATAGGGATTTTTTCTCCAGGTCTGACCCGAACAAGATCACCGGGCTGAATAAGATCTATCGGAATGTTAGTTTCAGCGCCTGTGGGGCCAATAAGTCTGGCATCCTTGGGGATACCCATGATCATTTGCGATAGGGCTTTGTTTGCCTGTTTATGCAGGCGGTTCTCAAGATATTGCCCAACTAGCATTAGCACTATGATCCCTGCGGAAGATTCGAAGTAGCTGTGATGCCCAAACATTTCGGGATGGAATACTGCAAGTAAGCTTAATGCATGGCTTGCGAGAACTCCTAACCCGACTAATGTAAACATGTTCCATGGGCCGGGCCATAATGATTTGAAGAAGCTTTTAAGAATTGGGAGTCCAAAAACAAATACAACCAGCGAAGAGAGGCATGCTTGTAGGGCCAAAAATTCATAGGAATTAAAAATGGGTAGGTGGCTTCCTAGAAGTGGAAGCCACAAAGCTGTGGCAATGAATATTTTGACCAACTCAGGTTTCGTGGTTTTTGATTCCTCATTTCCCGTTGCCATTGCTTCCAGAGGCATACCGCATTTTGGGCAGCTACCTGGAGAAAGTTGGATAATTTCTGGGTCCATTGGGCAGGAGTAACGCAGGTTGTCCCCTGATAAAACTAGCGGTTTGGACTTGATTACCTTGAGATCGTTATTCAAGTAAGATATCGGGTTTATTTCAAACTTTTTAGCACACGAAGTGTGGCAAAAATAATAGGTTTCATTTTTATACATTTGTGATGCCGCTGCTTTCGATGGGTTAACCATCATACCGCAAACAACATCGCGTACAGACATCTGTGTCATAAGTAACTCCCTCACTATTTATTCTAGCAAGCAAAAGGGGTAAGAATCCCCCGCACGATTATTTACCTAATCTGCCCAATCATTTGCCCAAAGCTTCTAGGTTGAGGGAACTTAAATAATTCTTTAAGAAATCTCAATTTACATGAAGATTCTTCCGGAAAAGTCCGATTTTTCATTAGAGATAGACCATCAGAGCTTTTTTCTGATGTATGGGTCTTAATTTTCGGTAAGGGGAATTTGTTATGGTGATGAATTTGCTGGGTGTTGCTTTGCTTACTACCTGTTTTCAGCAAACACCTTCTGAAGAATGGCCACTGAACACCCCGAAATTTCAAATTCCAATTCGCGTGCATCAAGAACGAAAAGACCAGATTAAAGAACTAGTTCTTTATGTTTCAAAAGATAAAGGCAAAACATGGGAAGTTTCCACCCGTGCAAAGCCTAATCAGGAGGCTTTTACCTTTGCAGCAAAAGAGGATGGGCCACATTGGTTTAGTATCGGTATTATCGATATAAAAGGCGTCCAAGAACCAGCAGATATTACTCGGGCCCAAGTTGGACAGAAAGTTTTAGTCGATACGCAAAAACCAGAAATAAAGCTGAAGGCGGAAAAAATCGGAGAAGAAATTCAGGTCAAGTGGGAAGTCAAGGAAGTTAACCCCGATATCAATTCCATGAAGCTTGAATGTAAAATTGAAGGCAATGATTCTAACGAATGGATTCCTATAAGCATCAAGCCTGTGATGGATGGCAGCGGTACTTTTAAAGTACAAGGTGCGGGAATGCTCTCGGTTCGGCTTCAGATGAGTGATACCGCTGCGAATTACGCAAGCGTTATTGTTGATATTGGTAGCCCAAAGGTAACTGCACCCATGCCAAACTTGGCAGCGGTTCCCAGCACCATAACTCCGCCTCAAATTTCAAATTCAGTTATAGATGGTAATAATTTAAATGCGCAATCAGTTGCTGTAATCCCAGAAAAAGCACCAGATTCAACTCCGATTGTTTCAAATAATGCATCTCCAATGCCTTTATACACGGAAAAAATTCCACCCGTTTCCAACCTGCCTGCTAATGCAATTCCTTTGCCCGCAGGAAACCCTTTGCCTACAGTAAACCCTGTGCCTGCATTAAACCCTGTGCCTGTAGTTGATGAACTTGCTAAATCTAATGTGCCTTCTACCGTTCCCGTTTTCCCTGTTTCTAGGGGAACAAAAGAAGTTGATCTTGGAAGCTCTATGCCGCCTGCTCAAACAATTCCTGGTTGGAGTGGAAACACAAATACATCAAATTTAAACGGGGTGCTGGCTTCCTCTGCTGGTGGGGCAAATCCTAATCAAAATTCAAACACAGTTCAAAATCAGCAGGTAACTGGCTCCTCGAAAAGAGTGTTGCCCGCTCTTCAAATCGTTAACAAAAAACAAGTTCGAATTGATTATGAAGTTGCAAAGTTTGGACCATCAGGATTAGGATCAGTTGAAGTGTATAGCACTTTGGATGATGGCCAAACATGGACACTAGCACTGACAGAAAATAGCATGGCTACCGACCCACGAAGCATGATGCCGGTTAAAGCTTCGGTGGTTGTTCCCATTGCCCAAGAGGGTGTACCAGTTGGTTATTATGTGGTTGTAAAAAGTAAGGCAGGTTTGGGTAAAAGCCCGCCGATTAAATCTGATATTCCACATATCCGTGTTGAAGTTGATACGACTTTTCCTGAGGCGGTGCTTTATAGTCCTCAACCAGAACCGGGTCAGCGAGATACCCTGTTGCTTACTTGGAAAGCTACCGACCGTAATCTGTCAGTAAACCCTGTAGTTTTGGAATGGAGCGAAAAAAGAGAAGGCCCTTGGAATCCGATTGGATTAGGCGAGCTTCCTAATACGGGTAAATACACCTGGGCTATGCAGCCTAATATGCCTGCAAGTGTTTATTTGAAACTGATGGTTAAAGATTCAGCAGGCAATGTTGCGGTTGCTCAAACACAAGAACCCCTATTAATTGATCTTAATATTCCTGAAGTTAATGTGCTTGGAATTTCTGTAAATTCAAAATAAATCGGCTTACCCAAGTCGAACTTAATTTTCATGGCTTTCCCTGCTACAATAATGAATAATGTCTAATTGATAATATTAAGTATTAGCAGGGCATGTGGTGGATAAACTTTCTGAAACACTTGTTTCCCATCCTAGTAAGCAACGACCTGCTTCTTCTAAGGATGCTTGCCTTGTGTTGATTTATCCGACCGGGCCCGCCATGGGGCTTCGTTTTGCCCTTGCTGATCCCAATGTAATTATTGGTCGCTCCCCAAACTGCCAAATTTATATCGATAATGCCTCCGTTTCTAGGCAGCACGCTAGAATCGATCGGGACGAGGAAGGGATTTATTTAGCGACCGATCTTCAAAGTACTAATGGCACATTTGTGAATGATGTCCCTGCAAATCAAACCATTATCAAGGATGGGGATTATTTAAAGGTTGGTAATTGCATCTATCGCTTTCTTGCAGGAGGCAATATTGAAGCGGATTACCACGAGGTTATTTATAATCTTACCATCATCGATGCCCTAACTAGTTGCCCTAACAAACGGTTTTTCAATGAGTTCTTAGACCGTGAAATTTCGCGATCTAATAGGCATAAGCGCCCGTTATCCGTGCTTATGATCGATCTTGATAACTTTAAAGCAGTCAATGATTCCATGGGGCACCTTGCAGGTGATTCTGCTTTAAAAGCAATGGCTGCTCTAATTCGAGAAACGATTCGGAGAGAAGAGCTTTTTTCACGGTTTGGCGGAGAAGAGTTTGCAATTATTTTACCTGAAACTAAAATTGAACAAGCGGTTATTCTTGCTGAAAAAATCCGATCTATTGTCGAAAATAATCAATTTGACTTTGAATCTAAAAAATTCAATATCACCGTAAGTATTGGTGTTGCTACAACTGAAGGCGATCCGCCAGTTACTATGGATCAGCTAATTCAGCAGAGTGATGCCCGGCTGTATTTGGCGAAGAATAGTGGAAAAAATAGAGTGGTTTTTCAAAGCATGCCATCTTGATATCATTAAGTGTCAGTCATAAATGAACCTAAGAGTGTCTCTGCCCCCATGCGATCAAAGTTAATTTGCCCTTGGTATTTCCCGCCAAATAGATGAATAATAAAAAATGATTCTGTATCAGCTATAATTTTGTAGGTTCCTTCGTCCATTCTTTTTACAAATCCCCTGTCGTTACTCACCGGGCCTTCGTAATCAAGATATTCTAGCCGATGGTCATGTATTTTTTCTGCCAAGAATGGCGATGTGCCAGGCAATAAATTTAAACGCCAAGTTTCCAATACTCCTTCTTTTTCAAGCATAAAGTCAAAGTGTGGGGTTGGATGATCGTGAGACAGGATTACATATCGGTTGCAGGTTTTCATGAGTTCTCAGATTTATATGGCTAATCAATTGCTATTCAGCTGCAAAGATTATATTCTATGAAAATACCAAGAGCGTCTTATTAATGGCTTTCGAGGTAGTAGCTGAGCAGTTGTTCGCGTCGAATAATTGTCTTGCGCTGGGAGCTACTATCTCGATTTTTTTTACACTGTTTTTACCCATCCCATGACTATAAATCAAATTAAACTTTTTGCAACTTGCGCAAAAGGACTTGAAGATATTCTTGCAACTGAACTTTTGGCCCTTGGCGGGTCTGAGATTAAGGCGGGCGAGGGAGGTGTTTCTTTTAAAGGCGATTTGGCTCTTGTCTATAAAGCTAATATTTGCTTAAGAACTGCGGTTCGCGTTCTTTTTTTTCTTGCAGAGGCCCCTGTTGATAGTGATGAAGCTCTTTACGAATTTGCTTCTTCTATTGATTGGTCTAACTATATGACCCCCGACCATACCCTTATGGTTGATTCTAATGTTCGCGATTCTAATTTAACCCATAGCCAGTTTACCTCTCAAAAAATTAAAGATGCTATCTGTGATCAATTTGTTGAAAAAGATGGCAGAAGGCCTTCCGTTGACAAGGAAAACCCTCTTGTTAAAATTAATTTCCATCTTAGTAATAACCATGGCGTAATCAGTTTAGATAGTTCGGGTGATTCCCTTCATAAGCGTGGTTACAGGCCAAAACAGTGGAAAGCCCCTCTTAACGAGGCTTTGGCCGCGGGCTTAATCCAGTTGGCTGGTTGGAATTCTTCCCTAACTTTTTGGGACCCGATGTGTGGTTCGGGGACCTTGCCCATCGAAGCTGCGACTCTTGCAACCGCTAGGGCACCAGGTTTAACTCGCAAGAAATTTGGCTTTCAAGGGTGGGTGGATTTTGAACAATCTCTTTTTATTGACATCAGGAATCAAATCCGAAATCAGGTCCAAATTATTCCAGATCTTAAAGTTATTGGTTCAGATTTAAGAGGCGATTCTCTTCGTGCCTGCAAAGATAATGCTGGCGCTGCAGGCGTTGGCCATTTGATTGACTTTCACAAAGAAGATTTTGAAAAAATAAAACCTGTCGCAGGTTCAACAGGTATTTTGTTTTTAAACCCACCCTATGGAATCCGGTTGGACCAAGAAGAGGGTGTTGCAGATGTTTATCGTTTAATTGCTTCAGTTGCCAAATCGCGGTTTCCTGGATGGAAATTGGCCGTTATGACAGGATATGTTCACGCTTTAAATGAAATGAAGCTGACACCACAAAAAACAATACGGTTGTTTAATGGCGCAATCCCCTGCAAGCTTTATCTATTTGATCTTTAAGGCTTAGACATCTGTTTTTCTGTATGCATATTTTTGAGCAAGTTTTTCTACAGCATCTTCAAACAATCGCCCTTCTGAATCATCAGAAAATAAGGAAGGCAGTTGTGGAATTTTTAAGATTTTTGCCTGCATTGATGTACGCTGAATAAACATCCTGTGTGTTTCGATTACGCCCTCTTTGCGGATATGGCTCGGAAAAACTTTTAATTTTGCCAAGGCTGGTGTGATCATTAATGCCCGGTGGCAGGTTATTGGGTCTTCTTCGCCACACATTAACGCAGCGTTTTCTTCTCTTGCCCAAGTCATGAATTTTGCAATTGCCTCAACGAATGGTTTACTTTCCCTTACCGCAAGATAGTTGGCGACGCCGTTGTCATGATAAAGTGATTCATCAAAGGGCCTGCCTCCTAAAGTGTCCCCCATGAAATAATAGTTGAATCCAGCATTTGTAAGTGATTGGTTGAGTTCTATGCGGTTGAACTGGGGGTTTCGTGGACTGTAAGGAACACTGCGCACATCCACCAAAGTTTTGATTTCGTGCATGCGTAGTAAATTAAAGAAATCTTCAAGGCTTAATACAGAATGTCCAACAGTAAATGCTGCCATGGGTTTTCTTCAATGACAATAAAGTGTAGTTACATTAATGATATTTAAAATTAGGCTGCTTGTAAAACAGGAATAGCTTGAGAGAGAGGTTTAAAGCCTTTAAATACGAGATGTTTTCCTACGAGTCGTTCGATAAGTGGGATTGGTATCCAACGGAATAAGGGCGGGAGATCGTTTCTTTGCAGGTGTCTTTTGTGGACTCTGGATTCTTGGCAGAAAGCAAAAATAGTCTTTAGTTCTGAAGCAGTGTAAAAGTTTGGGTCCTGATTTTTTTGGTTACCAAGTGTAGGGAATACTTTTTTGAGAAAATAATTGATGTTGTAAAGCGATTGAGAAAGGGAGAGGAGTTTTCCGCCTGGTTTTAAAACCCGCTGTATTTCTGAGCTAAGATGTTCTTGAGTAATCTCTTCCTTGCAAAAGTCATTCAGTAAAACCACATCAAAGCTGCAGTTAGAAAATAGAATTCCCTGTTTTGATAGTTTTCTAAGATTAAGAGTAAGGTTCCTTGTTTGAAAATTCTGCCTGATTATTTCATCTTGGGCATCTTTGGTTGTGGTAACCCAAACTTCTGCCCCATTTTTTGCATATTGAATCCAATCTGTTCCTAAGCCAGAACCAATGCAAAGAATTCTTTCGCCTGTGTGTTTGGTGAATTCGAGTAGTTTGGGAACCCACTTCCCATAATGCGAATAACGCAATTTTTCAGCATGCATAAACCACTCTGCGGAACCCGCTTTAGGTAGTTCATTCTCTTTATTTGGTTTTCTGAGCGATTCTTTCCAGAAAATACTGTTAATCAGATCTTGGTTTCCCCAAGTTCTATTGGTTCCCGGGAATGGAATCGATGCAGAATAATCTTCTGGTTCTAATTCCGTAAAGCTTTCCTGCATGATTGCACTTCTATCTTAAGCATTTATTCTTGCTTTTATTCACACCTAATATAATTCGTTATGCTAATTGAGTTTTTATGTCAAGGTCACCTGTAAGATGTTATGGTAAAATGGTTGAAATATGGTATTTTAGAGTGCTGTTTGAGTAAAAACATGTTGCGGGGGGTTTTATTCCACTGTATTGATGGTTTTACTGCTAATTAACAATTTAGTTTCTTAAAGGAAAATGAAATGACCATCCCTAAAAGATCCGTGAACCCTCGAAGAGATTTTTTAAAGGCGGGTGCTGTTGCCCTATCGGCTTTACCTGTGGTTTCGGGGGGTGTTTACGCTCAAGGGAGCGATGTATTAAAAATCGGTTTGGTAGGTTGTGGTGGGCGTGGTTCAGGCGCTGCTGCACAAGCGTTGCGGGCGGATAAAGCTGTTTCTCTTCATGCCATGGGCGATATGTTTAGTGATAGGCTTGAAGGAAGCTTGAATAGTTTTAATAAAGACAAAGAGCTTGCGGGTAAGATTAATGTAGGCGACAAAAAATTCCTAGGTTTTGATGCTTACAAAAAGGTTATTGATAGCGGGGTTGATGTTGTTTTACTTACCACGCCTCCTCATTTTCGTGCCCAGCAAATCAAATATGCAATTGAAAAAGGCAAGCATGTTTTTGCTGAAAAACCGGTTGCTGTTGATGCTACTGGTGTTCGTTCTGTTTTAGAGTCTTGCAAACAAGCCAAAGCTAAAAATCTTGCTGTCGTTTCTGGCCTTTGCTGGAGATATCATTACGGAAAACGCGAAACTATGGCCCGCATCCATGAGGGGCAGATTGGTGATATTGTTGCAATGCACACCAATTATGTTGTTGGTGGCCTATGGCATAGAAAACGAGAACCTGAATGGTCGGACATGGAATGGCAGCTTCGTAATTGGCTTTATTTTACCTGGTTAAGCGGTGATCATATTGTTGAACAGCATATTCATAGCCTTGATAAATGCATGTGGGCCATGAAGGATGAGCCACCGATTTCAGCGATGGGCCTTGGGGGCAGACAGGTTCGTGTCTCCACCGATTTCGGCCATATTTTTGATCACCATGCAGTTGTGTATGAGTGGAAGAATGGCGCAAAAGCATTTAGTTACACCCGTCAGCAAGATGGCTGCTTTAATGAAGTGAATGATTACCTCATGGGCACTCAAGGGACTTGCGATGTTATGAAGCATCAGATCAAAGGGAAAAACCCTTGGGTCATGAAAAAGCGCCCTCAGGATGACATGTATCAAAATGAACACAACGAGCTTTTTGCCAGCATTAGGGCTGGAAAACCCATTAATGATGGGGAGTGGATGTGCCAAAGTACCTTGATGGCTATCATGGGTAGAATGGCAACTTATACAGGTAAATTAATTACATGGGATATGGCATGGAATTCAAAGGAAGATCTTTCGCCTGCAAAATACGAACTGGGGATGATGCCCATGCCAGAAGTTGCAAGGCCGGGGATCACCAAGTTTGTTTGATCTTATCTTTGGGGCTTCTATTATTAAATATCCGCGAGGATTTGCATGATCAGTAATACTGAGGCTCCTTCGTTTGTTTTTCAAGGTGTCAAAATCATTGACACCTTTGCTGAAGCTTTTCCCATTACTGGGACTCGCGTTATTGTCACTGCTGTTTCCAAAGAATGGGCGTTTATCGCGGCTACTACTTCAACAGGGTATGCTTCTTCCGTTATCGGTTGCGATACTGAAGCAGGGATTGAGCGCGAACTTTCTCCGGATGAAACTCCTGATGGACGGCCCGGTTTTTCATTGCTCTTCTTCGCTTTTTCCAGAGAGGCTTTGCAAAAAGCGATTGTCGCAAGGGTTGGTCAATCTATTTTAACCTGCCCGACCACGGCTTGTTATAACGGCGTGGCTATTGATCCTACGCGTGCAATTCAGATTGGTGGAATGTTGCGCTTTTTTGGGGATGGGTATCAAACCAGCAAACTTTTGGATGGTAAGAGATATTGGCGAATTCCCGTCATGGATGGTGAATTTGTCTGTGAGGATAAATTCGGCACAGTCAAAGGCGTAGCGGGAGGCAATATTCTTATTCTTGCTACCACCCAGGCTTTTGCACTTCAGGCCGCTTCACGAGGGGTTGCAGCAGCACGCAAAGTCCCCGATGTTATTCTTCCTTTTCCAGGTGGAGTTGTTCGCAGTGGAAGCAAGGTAGGCAGCAAATACAAAAAACTAAAGGCTAGCACCAATGAGGCTTATTGCCCTACCTTACGAGCGATTGCAGCTTCTCAGTTAGATCCAAATGTTTCTGCTGTTTATGAAATTGTTATTGATGGTTTTTCCAGGGAAGCGGTTGAGGCTGCAATGAAAAATGCACTTCATGCAGCTTGTGGCGAGGGCGTTGAGTGCATCAGTGCAGGTAATTATGGAGGCAAGCTTGGGCCTGTCCACATCAGGCTATCTTCCTTGATAAGCTAGTATTTGTTTTCAAAACGAGAATTGTCAAAGGGTTTTTATGATTCGTCTTTCCTATTTATCAAATACAAATGTACCGCTTGAAGCGGAATGTATTACCCCGGATTTATTTCTTGGTAAAAGTAACGCAGACATTGCCAAACTTACTGTTTTTGATGGTAATCGAAAGTGCGAGCTTGGGCAGTTCTTCTCTATTTCTGGAACGATGGATGATGATTCTATTTTGATCGAAAATGATTGCTCCAATGTTAAATTGATTGGTAGCAGAATGACCCGGGGCAAAATCGAAGTTCTTGGGAATGTTGGAATGCACTTGGGCGCAGGTATAAAAGGGGGTTCCATTTTGGTCAGAGGTTCTGCAACAGATTGGGTTGGCGCAGAAATGAAAGGTGGCACTATTGAAATCCTTGGCGATGCGGGCCATCTTATTGGCGCGGCTTACAGGGGTGCATCGGTTGGAATGCGTGGGGGAAATCTTATAGTTCATGGAAGTTGCGGCAACGAAGTTGGTTCCCACATGAGGCGGGGCCTTATTGCAATTGGTAAAAATGTTGGCGACTTTGTAGGGATGGGAATGATCGCAGGCACCATTATTACTGCGGGGTCTGTTGGCATAAGGGCAGGTGCAGAAATGAAAAGAGGCACTTTGGTTTTTCTTTCTGAAAAGCCTGCTTTGCTTCCTACTTTTCGTTTCTCCTGTAATTATAATCCTTCTTTTCTCACAATTTATTTTAATAAGCTCAAGCAATTTAACTTCCCTTTATTAACTCCTACAGATACTACCTGGTCGCGGTATTGTGGTGATTTAATTTCTCTTGGCCGGGGCGAAATCCTTTGTAAGGCTTAGATAGTATTCGCACTGCCTTTTATTCTTGTAAATCAAAGGCCATAATCTTGTGACTTCATTTTGATGTTAAACAATAGTGATAAAGTTTTAGTGACCGGTGGCGCAGGCTTTATTGGAAGCCATTTGGTTTCTGCTCTTTTGCAGCGTGGCCTTGCGGTTCGCGTTCTTGAAAAGCCTGGCGCTAGTGTCAAACATCTCCCTCAAAACAATATTGAGATTGTTTGGGCTGATATCACCAAAAGAGAAAGTTTAACCCAGGCGATTTCAGGTTGTTCCGTAGTTTTTCATCTTGCTGCAGATCCCAATCTTTGGCGCAAAAGCAGATCCCATTATCATCAGGTCAATTTTCAAGGTGCGAAAAATGTCATCGAAATTGCACTCGATTTAGGTGTAAAAAGAATTGTTCATGCCAGTACCGAGAGTATTCTTACCCGTAAAAATCAAAAAGATGAAATCACTGAAACGCAGCAGGTTGGCATTAAAGATGCGATTGGCAGCTATTGCAGGTCGAAAATGCGTGCCGAATTATTCGCATTGGGATTAGGTTCCATGGGCGCACCTGTGATTGTCGTGAACCCTACTCTCCCGATTGGCCCAGGCGATTATGGTTTAAGCCCGCCTTCTAGAATGATCCTTGATTTTTGTAAAACTGGAAGGCGGGAGTATATCTCAGGCGATTTGAATTTGGCAGATGTTCGAGATATTGCCCAAGGTTTCATTCTTGCTTGTGAAAGAGGGGAACCAGGAAGGCGGTATATTCTTTCAGGGGAAAACAAAACCATTAAGGAAGTATTTCAAATGTTATCCCAAATAGTTGGCCTACCCGGCCCAGAGACTCAAATCCCTTACCCCTTGGCTCTCGGATTTGCTTTTTTCTCGGAATTATGGGCCGATCTTGTCTCAGGTAAGTCTCCCCAAGCGAACCTTACCGGGGTGCAGTTAACCCGCAGAATCATGCACTTTAAAAGCAGTGTCGCCTTAAAGGAGATGGGCTGGAAAGTCCGCCCAGTTGAAAATTCCTTGCAAGAATCCATTGTCTGGTTTAAATCCAATCGATTGATCTAATTTATTGCCATTGAATCAACATTTCAAAATTGTTTGTTAAAGGTGCTTGCCAGATTGGCATTTATCGTTTTTAATAGTTTCAACACAACCTCAGCAATGGAAAGGATTCCTGTGCCAGTAGCATTCAAACAAAAAAAGCACTCGACATTTAATCCTGTTGCAGGCTCCAATTATAATCTGCTTGATAAAGCACTTGCTGCTGTTATCAATGGTCGTAATTTTTTGATTCAACATCAGCAAAAAGACGGGCATTGGGTTGCTGAATTACAAGGCGACACTATTTTAGAATCGGAGTTTGTTTTACTCAGGGCTTTCCTGGGTAAAGAAAACGATGAGATATGCCAAAAATGTGCTCGCTATATTCAATCGCAATGTAGAGCAGAAGGCGGCTGGAGTAACTTTCCGGGCGGCCCTTTTGATCTTAGTGTTTCTACCAAGGCTTACTTTGCTTTAAAATTGACAGGTGTATCAACCCAATTGCCATGGATGAAGCTTGCGCGGGAAAAAATACTGCAAGCCGGTGGTGCTGAAAACTGTAATAGCTTTTCTCGGTTTTATTTTGCTCTCTTGGGTGAATACTCCTATCAAAATTGTCCTGAGGTTCCTCCTGAACTTTTACTTTTGCCTTCATGGTTTCCTGTCAGCATTTATTCGATGTCAAGTTGGACCAGAACCATCCTTGTTCCCTTAAGTATTTTTTCAGCTATCAAACCCTCTATAAAATTGCCTCAAGAAAAAGGCATTCGTGAACTTTTCATAGCAGACCCCTGGCAGGCAAAATGGCCCTCTGCCCCTTCCAAAGAGCTTTTTTCTTGGCGTAATTTCTTTTTGTTGGCAGACCTCGCTATCAAAAAGATCGCACCGCGCATACCTTTCCTTAGGAATTATGCAGTTAGCAAAGCTGCCCATTGGATGCGCGAACATTTTCAATATTCCGATGGAGTTGGGGCTATTTTTCCCCCCATGATTTATACGGTGGTGGCCCTTAAGTGCCTGGGGGTTCAAGAGTCTTCTCCCGAGATGCAATGGGCTATGAAGCAATTGCTTGATTTGATGATTGAGGAAAATGGTTCCATTAGGCTTCAACCTTGTGTCTCTCCTGTTTGGGATACTGCCCTTGCCACGATTGCTGTTGCTGATGCAGGCCAACCCGAGGACGATTTGAAGTTGAAAAAAGCAGTAGACTGGCTGCTTAAAAAAGAAGTCTCAGGGAAAATTGATTGCTCGACCAATCATCCTGACATGAAGCCAGCGGGCTGGTTTTTTGAATACAACAACCAGTTCTATCCAGATATTGATGACACAGCAATGGTCATTATTGCGATGGTGAAAACCAATAGTCACCATCGGCCTGAATGCATTGCTGCTATCGAGAGATCGGTTCGTTGGATTTTCTTGATGCAAAATCGTGACGGAGGTTGGGGGGCATTTGATAAAGATATCGATCAGGAATTTCTAACCAAGGTTCCATTTGCTGATCACAATGCCATGCTTGATCCTACTTGCCCTGATATTTCCGCTCGCGTTTTAGAGGCGCTAGGGGAACTCGGATACAATGCCAACGAAATTCATATTCAAAAAGCTATCGAGTATATTCGATCCTCTCAAGAACCTTGGGGAGCTTGGGTTGGGCGCTGGGGAGTGAATTATATTTATGGTACTTGGCAGGTTTTGCTCGGCCTTAAAGCGATTGGTTTTGATATGGGTGACCCTATGGTTGCCAGGGCTGTTCAGTGGCTTAAAGGGTGTCAGCATGAGGATGGTTCTTGGGGGGAAACTTGCGCCACTTATGATGATCCATCGCTTGCAGGCCAGGGCGATGCTACTCCTTCCCAGACTGCTTGGGCCGTTTTAGGCTTAATTGCAGCTGGTGAAGAACACTCCGATTCCGTACGAAATGGCATTGCTTATCTCGTTAACACTCAAAATTCTGAAGGCGATTGGACCGAAAACTTTTTTACTGGTACTGGGTTTCCAAAGGTCTTTTATCTGAAGTACCATTATTATCGAGTCTATTTTCCATTGATGGCGCTTTCGAGGTACTGCCGCCTTCTTGGGTATGCTTTTGAACAGAATACTTATTGATCTGGTGTTGGATCAGTTTGTTGGATTAAATGATTTTAACTTCTTTACATATATGCAGTGAAAGGGATTTCTAATGCGTTTTCCATTATCGTTAACTTCTACTATGATTGGTTATATTGGCAAAAAGAAAATTACCGGGAAGAAAAAATTTCCTTTAGTTCTTATGCTTGAACCCCTTCATGCTTGCAATCTTACTTGCACAGGGTGTGGCAGAATTCGAGAATACTCTCAAACCATCAAGGATAAACTTTCGGTTGAGGAATGCATGGTTTCTGTTGATGAGGCAGCAGCACCTATTGTCAGTATTTGTGGGGGGGAACCTCTAATCTATCCGGAAATCGGCAGGTTGGTTAAAGAAATTCTTGATCGCAGAAAACACATTTATCTTTGTACCAACGGCGTTTTTCTAGAAAAGAAGCTTGATCAGTTCAAGCCTAGTGATCGGTTCTTCTTTAATGTTCACCTTGATGGCATGGAAGCGACCCACGATCTTATGGTGGAACGCGAAGGCGTTTTCAAAGCCGCAGTTGAAGGTATTAAGGCTGCTAAAAAAGCTGGGTTTTTAGTTTGTACCAATACCACCATTTACAAGGAAACCAACCTCGATGAAATTGACAAGCTTTACGCTTTCCTTTCGAAATTGGGAGTTGATGGCTTTTTGATTTCTCCTTCTTATGGATATTCTGCAGTTCATGAAACTAACCCAGATGGCGCTGCTGAAATATTTATGACCCGTGATGAAATTCGTAAGAAATTCATGGAGGCCCAATCTCTTTTCAAAAAATACAAGATGATGTCTTCCCCCATTTATCTTGAATTCTTAAGTGGTAAACGCGAAATTCCCTGCACAGCTTGGGGCAATCCCACCCGTAATGTCAAAGGTTGGAAAGGCCCTTGCTATCTTATTACTGATGCTCATCATGACACCTTTGATGGTTTGATGAATGACACCGATTGGGACAGCTACGGCCATGGGAAAGATCCTCGTTGCGAGCATTGTCTGGTTCATTCGGGCTTTGAAGCCAGCGCTGCACTCGGGGTTAATGGTAAATTAGGCGATAGCTTGAAGATGTTGATGTGGCAACTTTCTTAGACATTAATCAAGCTGATGCATCTGAATTAAAGCTTATATGGCTCCTTTTCCCTACATGGGCTGAGGAGCTTTCTTTTTTGCATCGTATTCAATCCAAAAAACATAACCGTGTGTCTGGAGTCTCTTTTATTGAAGGGAACTATGCAGGTTTTCGCATCTGTAGTTTTGTGGTGGGTGTTGGTTCAGAAGCGAGGCAATGTTGTTTGCACTTAAGCGAGTTGATTTTAGAGAAAAAATTGGCCAGACCTGACTTGGTTTTGTTGGCAGGATTCGCTGGTGGGTGCAAAAAAGATAGTAAAACAGGGGATATTTTTTTTGTGAACAGAATCCTTCATGATCATCCTACGAGAGTAGAAATAGAAACAATATCGCACGATCCGTTTTTTCTAAATCAAAATTTGATTCGGTTTGGGGTTGGGGCAACCGTGGATCGAGTTGCAACCCCTGGAATAAAACACGGATTGGGTTTAAAGGGTGCAGATTTGGTGGAAATGGAATTAAAGTTGGTGCACGATGTATTTTCTAATATCTGCGTACCTATGCAATGTTTGCGGGTTATTTTGGATGATTTGGGTTTTACAATACCTGACAAGTTGGGAGCTTGTGTAGAAAAAGGTAGGCTTTTGCTTCTGCCACTCGTTTTCTTTGTATTTTTTAACCCAACTTCAGTTTGGAAATTGTTTCTACTAGGGTTAAAGACAAGTTTAGCGAAAAAAAAGTTATTGCTGGTTTTAGACATGCTAATTAACGGTTTGGATCCAAAGAATCGAAAAAACTACGAGAAGACAAACTTCGATCCCCATATTTGACTAAGTATTTGAAAGTTAAACCATGGCATGGCCGATTTGTTAAGTGGTAAGGATTAATTCACTTATAGAAAGCACTTGGAAATGAATCATTCAAGCAATTGTAATATTTTCAAATTTGTACTTGAAATCCCTCCTCATCCCCTATAAGATTCGTTATCCTTTGGGCAAGTGATTTAAATTCGACCTGCGGGTTAATTATTTCAAACTAGGCTCAATTGAAATCTATGTTGGTATGCTCCTTCATGGTTTTTGTTTTATTGTTTAAGTTGTAAATCCATAATTTGTTAGGGTTTATGCTGATTATTATTCGTTGTATTTATCTAAGGAATTGTTATGAAAACTAAGAAAAGTGCTGAGGTAGAACCCAAAGAAATTGAAGTTCTTAGCACAACTGAAAATCCCACCATTTTTTCCTCTGATCTTTTAACTCCAGAAGAAGAACGAAATTTGTTGGCCGATTTTTGGGAAACCAAATGCGAATTAGTTCGTGCCTTGGTTAGGCAATACCCAAAACTTCGTAGTCAAAGGCCCCCTCTCGAGCCTTGGCCCATGGCACAATTTATCAAAGACAACTGTATCGAACCTGTTCGCAGTGCTGCTGCTATCAGAAGGCTTCATGATCGCTATGTACATCTAAAACATAGGCTCGCTTCTGCTAATATTCGCCTTGCTGCGCATGTTGCCAAGCGCTTTAGGCACCATGCTCTTAGTTATGCCGATTTGCTACAAGAAGCTGTTTGTGGCTTGATGCAAGCTATTGATAGATTTGATGTGAGCCATGGTACCCGACTTGCAACTTATGCAACTTGGTGGATCAGGCAAACTTTGCAGATTGCAGTTGCAAGACAAAGCCATTTGGTTAGTCTTTCTCCTCACCATTTGCAAGAATTAGGTCAACTGCAACAAGAATCCGAAGCCTTGGCTCATGGTGGCAAACATTTGCCTACCCCCCAAGAATTGGCTTCTCGTACTGGCTCTAGCCTTGAGCACTTGACTCACCTTCAAACTGCTACTCGAACACCTGTTTCCTTGAATGCTGTTCTTGATGATGACAGTGATTTTAAACTCACTGAAGCCATGCCTGATAATGAAAGCACGATTCAGCGTTCCAACAACGAACGCCAGGAAGCTTTGTTGTTCCTTATGGAAAATCTTCGCCCCAGAGAGCGCAAAGTTTTGGATCTTCGCTTTGGCTTAACTGGCAGTGGAACCCACAGCCTTCGTCAAATCGGCAACCTTCTTCGCATCAGCAAGGAAAGGGTCCGCCAGATTCAAAATCGAGCCTTAGAAAAACTTCGTGCCTCCGCTGAACGCGTAGGTTGGGAAGCTGATCTTCTTCTTGGGTAAGATGCTGTTTGGGAAATTTATTAACACGAAAGGCGGGTTAATCCCCGCCTTTCTTCGTTTAAGCTACTTTAGGATAGTCTTGCATTTTCAATTCTTCCCATATTGATGAATTAATTGATTCTTCAATAAACGACAGAACCTTTGCTACGGTAAGACCATCCATAACCCGATGATCAAAGGTTAAGCGAATGGTGCAATCACCGGTGGTTGAAATTGGCCCATAATTTAAGGCGCTGGTTAGCGGGGTTAAAAGGTTGATCGTATTTGCGTTTGATTGTGAAACAGAACTGACCGAAAAAGTACCAAAGTTTTTCGCTTTACAGTAACCCGAAAGATACAACCCGTAATTCCAAATGAGAGCTCTTATAGGTCGGGGAAATTTTGAAGTTCTTCTCATTCGTTTTAACAAGGCCACCGTATCGATCGGGCTTTCTTTAAAATAATGAAGCGCTTCGGTGATTTCGGTTAGGGGTTTTTCTTCAGGCTTTTGAACCATCCCGAATATTACAGCATCACTTGTATCAACAATACGGTTGATAGCAACGCTGGCAATAGGAATCGGGTGTTGATACAAGTGAGCATAAGGGAAAGGCATCCACGATTGCCTGAGTTCATCAAATTCAATTGAGGCTAGCCCCATTGCCTTTGTAAAAATACTGGTCCAACCAATACGCTTTTGGGATATGCTTTTGGCAATCTGCACTGCTTCGATGTTGATTTGTTTTTCAATAGTGCAAAGAGGAATTTTGTTTGCGTAATAAACGATGTCACTAATTAAAGTTCTTGTCCAATGAACCGGTATTATTGTGCCTTTTTGACCCATAATGCTCTGCTTGATTAAATGATTACTTGCTTATTTTACTCGTTTTCGCATTTTTAAAACAAGGGCAAGAAGGTCTTCACTTGGGAAGAATTTTTATGCTAATTAAGTGCGATTCTCTTTTGTTTTCAACTCAGGATAGTTTTTAATTCATGTAGGATCACCTCAACCTGATTTAAGTCGTTGTAATGGACAAATCCAATTCTAAGTACGCCACCCTTTTCTTCGTATCCTAATGTTTCCATCAAGGTTTTTGCGTAGAAGTTTCCGCTGTAAGCAAAAATGTCTTTAAGGGCTAATTGTTTGGCCATGATCTCTGCGGGTACTTTCTTACTTGTTAATGAGAAGGTTGCAACACGCTGGTTGATCGTGGATAAATCGTTTAATCCTACAATTTCGATTCCATCCAGTTTTTTGATACCATCCAAGAAGGCGAGAGAAAGCGTTTTTTCATGCGCTTCGATTTTGTTGAAAGCTTGTTCTAGTTGATTTCGTTTGCTGGTTAAAGGATTTGCACCCGAAAGGGAAGCAAGGTAATCAATGGCTGCAGAGGTTCCTGCGATTCCTTCATGATTTTGAGTGCCTGTCATCCATTTGCCCGGGTTCAAATTTGCAGCTGGCCTTACTTTGTATGGTTGTAAGTTGTTTAGTAATGATTCTTTCCCGTACAAAATCCCTACATGCGGGCCAAAAAATTTGTATGCAGAACAAGCCAGAAAATCGCAATCCCATTGGCTTACATCGATTAATTTATGGGGTGCGTAATGCACTGCATCTACATAAACCATCGCGCCTGCATCATGCCCCAATTTTGTAAGTTTTGGTATGTCATTGAGTGTCCCCGTTGCATTGGAACATGCTGTAAATGCAAATAATTTCGGTTTTTTCGCAAGCTTTCTCTCTAAATCATCTTTGTTAAATGTGCATGTTTCCGCATCGATTTCCACGAAATCTACTTCAACTTTTTTATCTCTTGCCATGAGTTGCCAGGGGGAAATATTTGCTTCATGATCAAGTTTAGAAAGTAAAATCCGATCCCCTGTTTGCAGAGTGTTTCCAATTGAGCGGGAGATGTGGAAGGTTAAAGATGTCATGTTATTGCCAAAAATAATTTCAGAATTTTTACTGGCATTTAACAAGGCCTGAACAGTGTTGCTAGCATTTAAAAGTGTTTGGTCAGATTCTTTCGAAGTTCGGAATGCAGCCCCTAAATTTGCGTTTTGGTGTATCAGGTAGTATGAAATGGCATTGATCACGCTTTCGGGGACTTGTGTGCCACCTGGGGCATCGGCATGAATTTCCTTGCTTTCTCTTAATTTTGGAAAGTTTTGGACGATTTTGGGTATATTCAACATTACTGCTTCCTGACTAACTGGGGTGCGTGTAATTTTTAAATGCTAATCGGAATGCCATTTAAAACAATGATTACTTGAAAATATACTGGAATTATTTTAACTCAAGTAATCTTTTACATGGAAAGGAATATACTTCGATGTCTTTTTCTTCGCAGCATTTGTTTTTTGATGACCTTGAATTAGGTCGAGAATGGGAATCTTTGGGGCGAACCATAACCCAATCAGATATTGTAAATTTTGCGGGGGTCAGTGGTGATTTTAATCCCATTCATATGGATCATGAATTTGCTGCCACCACTCCTTTTCGGCAACCGATTGCCCATGGTTTATTGGTTCTTTCGATTTCAAGTGGCCTTGGATTATTTGCCCCTCCGGTGCGAACCATTGCGTTTATTCAATTTAAGGAATGGTTTTTTAAAGAACCTGTAAATATTGGCGATACCATTAAAGTACGATGTAAAATTCTCGAAATCGAAAGCAATTCTCGAGGCAGGCGCGGAACCGTAACATGGCACAGGCAGGTGATCAATCAGCATGGTAAAGTGGTTCAAGAAGGGGTTACCGTGACTTTGGTTGAGGGGCGAGGCGCAAAAAAATAGCTCCAAATCTCACCCTTAACATCATTCCCATAATTTTCTTCCCTTTCGATTCTTCCCGAACTCATATATTTACCTTTGTATTTTACGATTGAAGGGAATCATTTCATGGCAGAAATCAGGACTCGTTTTGCACCCAGCCCCACTGGATATCTCCATATTGGCGGTGTTCGTACAGCTTTATTCAACTGGCTTGTTGCCAGGCAAGCGGGTGGTAAATTTATTCTTCGCATCGATGATACCGATTCTGAAAGAAACAAGGTTGAGGCTTTACAGCCAATTCTTGATGGCTTTCGTTGGTTGGGCATCGATTGGGATGAAGGGCCTGAAGTTGATGGGCCCTTTGCGCCTTATTACCAATCCCAAAGAAATCATCTTTATGTTGAGGCTGCAATTCAGCTTCTCTCTTCGGGTAAAGCCTACCCTTGTTACATGACAACGGATGAAATTAAAGCCGAGCGCGATATTTCTGAAAAGGCAAAAAAACCTTATGTCCACCGAGGTAAGCATCGGCAATCTTCTCCAGATGATTGCGTTAAACTTTATAACGAAAAAAAGACGGCTATCAGGCTCAAAGTGCCTGACGATGAATTGATTAAAATAAACGATTTGATTCGGGGCGATGTTGAATGGCAATCCAACTTGATTGGGGATCCTATTATTTTAAGGCCTGATGGCAGGGCTTTATATAACTTTGCAACAGTCATTGATGATGTAGGCATGAAAATATCTCATGTGATTCGCGCTGCAGAGCACTTGTCTAACACCCCGGTTCAGGTTCTTGTGTATCTGGCTTTAGGCGCTCCCATGCCATTGTTTGCACATGTTCCGGTTGTTAATGAGCCAAATTCCAAAAAGAAGCTTAGCAAGCGGGATATGAAAAAGTTTGTTACAAGCGATGTGCTGAAGAAACTTAATGCGGTTGGTTGGACAAACGAGCAGATTGAAATTCGCGATGATTTGAACCCCGCGACGGTCTCGTTTTACAAAGAATTGGGTTACTTACCCGAAGGGTTGGTGAATTATCTTGCCAGATTAGGTTGGTCTTTAGATGATCACAGCGAAATTATTCTTTTGAAAGAAATGGTTGCTAAATTTGGTTTAGATAGGGTTAATAATGCTCCTGCGAGTTTTGATCCTGACAAATTGTTCTGGGTTGCTGGCGAATACATGAAGGTATTGCCCTTGGATAAAAAAGTTGAAGGGGCCCTGCCCTTCATGCAAAAAGCAGGTTTTATAAAAGTGGATCCTACGCAAATAGAACTAGAAACACTGCGTAAAGTAGTAGACGCAACGGGCGACAGGTTGAAGATTTTCAGTGATATTTTGCCTTATGGCGCCCCGTTTTTTAAAGCGAATCCTGATTATGATTTGAAGTCGCTTGCAAAAAGAGTCGCTAAAGAAGGTGTTCCAGAGTTACTTAAAACCTTTTCAGCATCTTTGCATACACTTTCCGATTTCAGTGTTTCAAACATTGAAACTGCATTAAAGGATTTTTGTGTGGCGGGCAATCATAACACAGGCATGCTTATTCATGCCCTCAGGGTTTCAACAACGGGTATCGAAGTTGGCCCCGGAGTCTTTGATTGTCTGTATATTCTTGGAAAAGAAGAATCCCTGCGAAGAATAAATCTTGCGTTGGATTTGGTGGCTAAGTAGAAGTTAAAGAAATCTTAAACACTTATTACTGGAGTTTCATATGTCATTGCTTGTAGTTGGTTCTGTTGCTTTTGATTCAATCGAAACCCCACACGGGAATGTGGATGATGCATTAGGTGGATCAGCCTCTTTTTTTTCCGTCGTTGCAAGTAACTTTACCAAACCAAGATTGGTGGGCGTTGTTGGTGAAGATTTTCCCCAGGAGCATAAAGACCTTTTCAAGAAAAAAGGCATTGATATTTCCGGGTTGGTTACAGAAAAGGGTAAGACTTTTCGCTGGAAAGGCCGTTATCATAAAGATATGAACACTAGAGATACACTCGAAGTTCATTTGAATGTTTTTGGTACTTTTAACCCAATATTGCCCGACCATTTTAAAGACAGCAAGTTTGTCTTTCTTGCCAATAGTAGCCCTGTCGTTCAAGCAAAAGTTTTGGATCAGGTGACAAAGCCTGATCTTGTTTTGGCTGATACCATGGATCTTTGGATTAATATTCAGAAAAAAGAACTGCTTGAACTTTTGCCTAGAATTGATGGCTTACTTTTGAATGATAGTGAAGCTTTGCTCCTTACAGGTGAGAGTAATCTGGTGCGTGCAGGGCATGCAACCCGCAAACTTGGCCCTAAGTTTGTCATCCTGAAAAAAGGCGAGCATGGTGCGATGTTGTTTAGCGAAGCAGGCGTTTTTGTCGTCCCTGCGTTTCCTACCGAAAATGTCATTGATCCAACCGGTGCAGGTGATAGTTTTGCAGGCGGTGTAATGGGCGCATTAGCTTCCGACAATGACAAATCGCCTGGAAGTCTTCGCAGAGCCATGGGCTACGGAACAGTTGTTGCCAGCCTAACAGTTGAGGGTTTTGGTTTAGATAAAATTAATAGCATCACCCGCAAAGATATTGATCAGCGATATGCTGATTACCGTTCAATGCTTGCATTCTAAAAGGTACTTTTATGTCTAAAAAATTTCGAGCATTCATTGCAATTGAATTGCCCTCCGCCGTTCAGAAGCGATGTCTGCAGATACAATCTGAGTTGGCAAATGATTTTCCTGGCGTGAAATGGAATAAGCCAGAAAGCCTGCACATCACAATGCTTTTTTTAGGGCAGATTGATGATAAAGACCTTTGGAAAACCTGTGACCTTGCTAAAAAAGCTTGCAATGAAATTAAACCTTTTCAATTCAAGTTGCAAGGGATGGGGTGCTTTCCCAACCCTAGGAGAGCTAGGGTTGTTTGGTTAGGCGTTGATCCTGAGTCGGTAAGTAATTTTCAGAAACTCTACGATGTTCTTGCCGACAAAATGGAGGAGCAAGGCCTTTACAGAAAAGAACAAAGAGATTTTCAGCCACATCTTTCATTGGGAAGATTAAACCAGCAAGACCTTGATTTTTCAGTGGTTTGTTCGCATTGGAAAATCCACCCTTGGATTTCCGATGAGTTGGATGTAAAACAAGTTTTGGTGTTGTCGAGCGAAGACATGCACGATGGCCCTGAATACACTAAGCTTGCGAAAATTAAGCTTTAAACTACAAAGAGGCGGGATAACTTTAGGCGGGAAATAAATCTTTGTTTGCCATCACGCAATGCCAAGGACGAACTTCCCAACTAATAAAAATGCCTTCTTTATTAAACGGATCATTTTTAATAAAGCTTTCGGCAGTTTCGTGATCTGGGGCTTCATAAATGATAAGGGCGCCAAAACCATCAGTAAACGGGCCTGTTGCAGCGATATTTCCTTGATTTAAAAGCGATGTTAAATATGCCCGGTGCAATGGCCTTACGGATTGGATTTTGTCTGCGTCTGAGATATATTTTATTATTGCTGCAAATTTCATGACTTTGCTTCTGCCTTTGAGGTTAAAAACACTTGTTCAAGTAAGCTGTTCAATCCGAAAATACCAAGAGTGAAAAATAAATCGGTCAGCATGGGGTATCCATAAAAGGGGATAGCCATTTCGTAACATGACAATAATCCTGCAAGATTAAGAGGGTATGCAATGCCATCGCCTCCCAACCAAACAGCAAAATTAGTACAGATAAAAAATTGTGTGCTACAGAGAATAGAACACAACGAAATTTTAAGGGCTAAATTTCCGGGTGTAATCAGTCTCCCAATTGCAACATTAAGAAGAAAACTCCCATAAATAACAGGAGTCATCCACGAAAAAGCCTTTAACGATATTTGTTCCAAGGGGAAATAAAGCAATAGATCCGTAATAAACATAACCCCGATAGGAATCAACCAAGAGGTAAGCCCTTGGATTCTATTGCCAGAAAATAAAGTCATCGCACCTACAGGGGTGCAACCGGGATAATGTGGCACAAGCCTTAATAAACCACTGGTGATGGCTAGAACGATTGCAAAAGGATGTTTTAATTCTTTATTACTACCAGATTCCATAGTTGTCTCTTTCTTAGGACGAAGACGCAAGTCGGGCTCTGCTACTAGGCAAATGTATTCTATTTAATAAACCCATTGATAGTAACGAAATTTTAAGAAACCTAGTACGAATTATGGGTTAGTATTATTTTCGCGGACATTAAATTCAAGTTTCCATTTCTGTTTGGAATTTTTGCCTATGCACCATAACTCAAGGGTACCAATATCGGATATTTTGCTGTGTAAGTAAACAGGTACCATGCTGGCATTCTTTTCAGGGCTTTCCAAAGTAAGTTGTAAGGGAGATATTTCGTGAACCTCGTCATCCCATTCATCAAGGATGGTGCCAAGGGTGTCATTTTTTCGCGTGGATGAAGAAAGGAACCGAAAAGCAACTTTTTGCCCAATGATTAAACCAAATTCGTGTCCTGGAATGTCGGATTCGGTGCCTTCTTCCATTCCAAAAGGGACAACACACAAAGCCTTGATGGGCCGGGGAAAACCAGGGATTGCGGGTGCAGAAGATTCAATCCCAATGTAATAAGTTCTTGGGGCACCTCCTTTAATGCGTATGCCTTTGCCTCTTTTTGCAATTCCAAAGCTAGCCGCTCCAATCGCAACCGATAAATCTAAATCTTGATGCGTCAGCATTTTAATTGGGCTTTTGCTCCACGATTCTAGGTTGTCCAATATTCTTTGTCTAAGAAGAGGCGATTTGAAAACCCCTCCATTGAATAGAATCACATTGACACCCGATGTTGTTTTAATGTCTTTGCGTTTCGAAGATTTTTGCTCAATGGCTTTATGATGTTTCACTAGAAAATGTGCAAGATGCTTGGTAATTGCAGCATCAGCGGCATAAGGCAGACCAATTTCTTGAAAGCCATATCCTGTTTGAAAGGTTGGTTGTGCCTCTTTATCGCAAAGAGGGAAAAAACCTTCTAGTAATACTTTCTCAAGCATTGATCTTTCTAGCTCGCATTTGATCGTGCCTGAAATCATTTTTGAACCGCGGCCTAGAATAGTCATTGGCCAAGATCGAAGTTCTTTATCAGCTAAAAGTTTTTCCTTCGCAGTTCTACACGCATGCGAAAGCGCAACCATTTGAGCAAGATCAAGCTTTATATTAGTGGTGCCAAGTTGCCTCGATAATTCGTATGCCAAGGCCAGATCCATATTATCCCCGCCAAGAAGAATATGCTCTCCCACAGCCAGCCTGTTTAAAAAAAGATTGCCTTGATCTGATTCCGCAGCAATCAAAGTAAAATCCGATGTTCCTCCCCCAACATCGATGACTAGAATTACATCGCCTTCTTGAACTTGATCGCGCCAATTATCTTTATTTGCTAGAAGCCAAGAGTAAAAAGCCGCTTGTGGCTCTTCGAGCAGACTAACTTTTTTAAAGCCTGCTTCTTTGGCTGCTTCCATGGTGAAATCACGGGCATCAGCATCGAAGGATGCCGGAACCGTAAGCACGACATCCTGTTTTTCTAGTTTTAGTTCACTATCATTTGATTCAAATTTTGCGTTCCATGAATCAACCAAATGCTTTAAATAAAGGGTACTGGCTTCAAGGGGTGAAACTTTATTCGAATCATTACTAGCTTTCCAAGGTAGGATTTTGTCGCGCCTGTTTACCGCAGTATGGCAAAGCCACGATTTTGCAGAACTTACCAGATGAGTGGGGACTAATGCCCCATGGGTTTTAGCAAATTCGCCCACTGCGAAGAGTTTTTCTTCTCCCCAGGGAAGGTTTAATGCTCCATTTTGGAACTCGCCTTTTTGTGGCAGATAAAGAAAAGAAGGTAGCAATTTTCTTTCTTCATAAACCCCTGGTTGAACGATTTGAGGCAAACTAAGTATCTCGACAGACGCACCTTCTTTTAATGAATCAATGTAAGCCAGTGCACAGTTTGTAGTACCTAAGTCGATGCCAATTGAGAATCGGGAATTTGCCATGATATTGGTCTGCTTACTTTTGTGGAATTTCTAATTCAGCTTGCACAAGGACGGGGTTTTTTCGAAAAGACTCGGTTACTTCCGGAATCTGGGAAGATAAGACATCCCAGCCTTGGTGTTTCAGTATTCCGTTGTATGGAGGTAATCCTTCAAGAAAACCGGTCAACATTATTTTGTTTGGATTAAATCCTTCTTCAATAGAAACCTTGGAACCTTCTTCTTTTGAGATAATTGGTTGTAGGGTTAATTTTTCG
>QWPF01000010.1 GCA_003671255.1 Planctomycetota bacterium
TTTTAAAGGTAGTGCAGTGTGTAAGACGAGTTACGCCGACAAAAAAGGATAGTATCAAGATCAGAAAGGTCTGACGCTTCCATTTGTTCTTGGGTCGCAACCCCCACAATAATTATTTGTTTTTGGTTCGCAACTCTTGCAATTATAATGGCTTTGGAACAATCGGTTTTTTTATTTAATTTTATTGTGTACATTTGATGAATGGTCATTAGGATACACACCTCGGTTCTAGTAAGTAGCAGGTTCAACCCGTCGAACAGTCGTGTTACTATGGATGGTGGCGACCCCTGCGTAAGAAATGAAAGATCAGGATATCCAATGCGTATAAATCGTAACTTCACCGTTGAGGGTATGGATCCCTTTGCGTCTGTTAAATTCGTGCCACGAACTTCAAAGATCGTGAACCCAGATGGCAAAGCCGTCTTTGAAATGAAAGATGTCATGGTGCCTGAGAAATGGTCTCAGGTCGCCACCGATATCCTAGCCCAAAAATACTTCCGTAAAGCAGGCATACCCCGCAACTTTACCAAAGTGCCTGAAGAAGGTGTTCCTGAATTCTTGCAACGCAGTATCCCAACCAATGGCGATGCTCGGGACCTTTGCGAAACAGATAGCAGACAGGTATTTCGAAGATTAGCCGGTTGCTGGGCTTATTGGGGCTGGAAGGGTGGCTATTTCTCTACCCCACAGGATGCCCAAAGCTTCCACGACGAAATTTGCTTCATGCTTGCCAGCCAAATGGCTGCCCCTAATTCTCCACAATGGTTTAATACGGGCCTTCATTGGGCCTATGGCATCGATGGCCCTGCACAAGGCCATTATCGCGTAGATCCTATTTCAGGAAACATGGTCCGTTCCACCTCGGCTTACGAACATCCTGCTCCTCATGCTTGCTTCATCCAATCCATCGAAGACGATCTCGTCAACGAAGGTGGCATCATGGATCTTTGGGTTCGTGAAGCCAGAATCTTTAAATATGGTTCGGGCACGGGTAGCAATTTTTCGAACCTTCGAGGCGAAGCAGAACCTCTTTCTGGCGGTGGTCGCTCTAGCGGGTTGATGAGTTTTCTTAGAATCGGAGATCGTGCTGCAGGTGCAATTAAATCCGGTGGTACAACACGCCGAGCTGCCAAAATGGTTGTTCTCGATCTTGATCACCCTGATATTCAAGATTTCATCAATTGGAAAGTCGTCGAAGAGCAAAAAGTAGCATCGTTGGTAGTGGGCTCGAAGCTGCTATCGCGAGAATTGAACGCAATCATCAAGGCTTGCCATGCTTGGCCCAAAATGGCTGAGCGGTTTGATGTCAAAAAGAACCAGACCCTGCGAAAAGCAGTGTTAAACGCAACTAAGTTTTTGGTTCCTGCAAATTATATCGAGCGATCGGTTCAATTAGCCAAACTTGGTGCTACCGAAATCGCCTTTGATCAATATGACACTGATTGGAATTCAAAAGCATATGCAACGGTGTCGGGGCAGAATAGCAATAACTCTGTTCGCATAGATAATAAGTTCATGCAAGCCGTTATCAATGATGGTGAATGGCCACTTTATTTCCGCACTGAAAAAGAAAAAGCTCTTAAGGCTGGTCGTGAGCCTAAACCTTGCGAAACCCTGAAAGCAGTCGATCTTTATGATCAAATCTGTAACGCAGCTTGGATGTGTGCAGATCCAGGTGTTCAATTTGATACCACCATTAATGAATGGCATACTTGCCCCGCAGATGGTCGCATCAATGCCTCTAATCCTTGCAGCGAATATATGTTCCTTGATGATACCGCTTGCAATCTTGCATCCTTAAACATGATCAAGTTTTATGATAATTCAACAGGTATGTTTGATGTTGAATCTTATAAACATGGTTGCTACCTCTGGACATTGGTTCTCGAAATCTCTGTATATATGGCACAATTCCCTAGCATTCCTGTGGCACAAAAGTCTTATGACTTCCGTACCTTGGGCTTGGGTTATGCAAACCTTGGCACCGTTCTTATGGTGCAGGGTATTCCCTATGATTCCCCTGAAGGCCGGGCATGGTGTGGCGTTTTATCTGCAATTCTGCATAACGCTTCTTATGTGATGTCGGCACGCATGGCGGGTGAAGTAGGAGCATTTTCAAGATACGAAGCCAATAAGCAATCGATGCTTCGTGTGATTCGAAATCACCGTAGAGCAGCTTATAAAACCGATGCTGCTGAATATGAAGGCCTAACCATCACCCCAGTTGAAATTGATCCTTCAAAGTGCCCGGGTTACCTTCTCGAAGCTGCGAGAAATGAAGCTGATCTAATGCTTTCGCTTGGTGAGAAACACGGTTTCCGTAATGCGCAAGTAACATGTATTGCTCCAACCGGAACCATTGGCTTGGTGATGGATTGTGATACCACTGGGGTTGAACCTGACTTTTCATTAGTTAAGTTTAAGAAGCTTGCGGGAGGTGGTTACTTCAAAATCATCAATTCTTCAATGCCTCCTTCATTGCAAAGGCTTGGTTATAAACAATCTCAGATTGATGATATCGTTCGTTATTGCAAAGGTGCTGGGACTCTTAAGGGTTGCCCGCACATTAATGCAGAGTCTTTGGCTGCGAAAGGATTCACCCCCGATCTCATCCAAAAAATTGAAACCCAATTACCCTCTGTGTTCGAACTTGGGTTTGCTTTCAATCGCTGGAGCCTTGGGGATGAAGCTTTGGAGAAAACTCTTGGTATTCCCAAAGAGCGAATTGAAGCCCCAACTTTCGATGTGCTTAATGCGCTTGGCTTTAGCAAAATTCAAGTTCAAGAAGCCAGCGAGTTTGTTTGTGGAACCATGACGATCGAAGGTGCTCCTCATCTTCGTGAAGAACATTATGCTGTCTTTGATTGTGCCAATCGTTGTGGTAAGAAAGGCAAACGCTTTCTTTCTGCTGAAGCACATATTTTCATGATGGCAGCAGCTCAGCCTTTTGTTTCAGGTGCCATCTCTAAAACGGTTAATATGCCACATTCTGCAACTTTCGAAGATGTTAAGAATGCCTACATGTTGAGCTGGAAACTGATGATCAAAGCCAATGCGCTTTATCGTGATGGCTCTAAACTGAGCCAACCTTTGAATAGTATTGCTGATGCAGAGGATATCAATGTTGATTCCTCAGATGATGAGGCAAAAGCAGATGAGAACCCTAATTCCCCAGTACGATTGGCGCAAAAGGTCGTCTATCGTTACATTGCGAATCGTAGGCGCCTGCCCGATCGCAGGGCAGGGTACACTCAAAAAGCAAGAATTGGGAATCATAAAATCTATGTTCGCACAGGCGAGTACGATGATAACTCCCTCGGTGAAATATTCATCGATATGCACAAGGAAGGCGCTGCGTTTCGTAGCATGACCAACTGCTTTGCAATCGCTGTTTCTCTTGGCCTGCAACATGGTGTTCCCCTTGAAGAATATGTTGATGCCTTTGTGTTTACACGCTTTGAACCCAATGGCCCAGTTCAAGGTAATCCACATATCAAGATGACTACTTCCGTAATTGATTACATCTTTAGGGAATTGGCTATCACCTATCTTGGTCGCCATGACTTGGCACATGTTCAACCCGAAGACCTTCGGGCGGATGCGATTGATCGTGCCCCGACTACGACTCCAGATTATGAAGCTGATCTTTCAGATGAAGAAGCCGACGAAAGGGATGAAAAGTCTATTGCTAGGCAGAAGGCCTTCTTTATTCCCCGTACAGAAAATCTACGCCCTATGAAGGGCGCCAGCGAACAGCGTTATTCCTCTGGCAATCACACTGCTGCATCGCAAGAAGAATCGCATTCTGTATCACTTGCAGCCAAACCTGATGATCGAATTCGCGTTGCAAGGCTTAAAGGGTATGAAGGCGACCCATGTAATGAGTGTGGCCAGCTTACTTTGATACGCAGTGGTGCATGTTGCAAATGCGATACTTGTGGTGCAACCACCGGTTGCGGTTAACTTTTTCGCGTGATTAAATAAAGCAGACCACGAGAAATCTGGGTCTGCTTTTTTCTTTTTCAGGACTTCTTGACCTTTGCTGACTACCATGCTTGTGGTGATAGTTAACAGTACTTTTATTTGGGGATTATGATGGTTTATCTCTCGAAGATTTACACTAGGGTTGGTGATAAGGGCCACACCGCTCTGGGTACAGGCGTAATGGTTTCCAAGGATCATCCGAGAATTGAAGCATATGGCACCGTGGATGAGTTTAACTCTAATTTAGGCATGCTTGCTTGTCATTTGCCCCAGGGCGCAGATTTGGAGTTTCTACGAAGTATTCAAAATGATCTTTTTGATCTTGGAGCGGATTTGTGTGTGCCATCGGCTGATGGTGCGCCAGATAGTCGCCTGCGAATTCGCCCAGAGCAGTGGGTAAGGCTAGAGAAAAAGATTGATGAGTGGAACGAAAAGCTTGCGCCATTGAATAGTTTTATATTGCCTGGCGGGTCTGTTGTTTCCAGCTGGTTGCATATTTGTAGGACTGTTTGCAGACGCTCTGAAAGATTGGTAGTCCACCTTGCAAGCTTGGAATCTGTCAACGAACATGCAATTATTTATCTAAATAGGCTTTCCGACCTTCTCTTTGTGATGGCTAGGGTCTACAACAACAATGGGGCTGATGATGTGCTTTGGGCCCCAGGTAAATCACAAACCAAGTAAACCTACAAAGATTTGAGGTTAAGATGGCACACTTTATTCTGAGCGCTTTTGCAGATGAGATCTCCCCAGATCCTGTTGAACAAATCAAAGTTCTTGAAGCAAGCAATGTAAAGTTCATTGAATTTCGTTCGATTTACCAAACCAATGTTTTGGATCTCACCGACACGCAAATCGCCGACTTTAAGAAACTTCTTGATCAACATGGTTTTGGCCTTAGTGCCATTGGTTCTCCCATCGGGAAAATCAAAGCCGATCAACCCTTCGAGCCTCATTTGATTCGCTTTCAGCGGGCGATTCATCTTTGTGGCGTTTTTGGCATCAAGAATATTCGCATTTTCAGCTATTACCTTCCCGAGGGCGATCAATGGCCTAAGTGGAAAGATGAAGTCTTTCGTAGAATGGAAAAGAAAGTTGAACTTGCGAAGAATGCCGGGGTAGTTTTGCTTCACGAAAACGAACATGGAATCTATGGCGATTCTCCTGACAGGGTTAACGAGTTGCTTTCAAGGTTTTCCTGCGATCATTTTCATGCTGCTTTTGATCCCGCCAATTATGTCTTTTGTGGTTATGATCCTTGGGAAGGTTGGCTTAAAGCCCGTGATTACACCACTCACTTCCATGTCAAGGATTGGGTTGCAAATGAAAAACATGGATGTCTTGCAGGTACGGGGGGTGGCTTGATACCGAAAATAATTGCTGATGTTCAAGCGCGTGGTTACACGGGGTTTGCAACCTTGGAACCGCATCTTCTTGGTGGTGGGCCCACCGGCGGGAATACCGGCCCTGAATTGTTCCCCAAGGCCATTGAAGCTTTCAGGGCTATTGTTGCCAAAGCTGGGGCTACGCACGCTTGATTTCTTTCCTGAAGAATCGAGGTTTTTGAAATGACCCTGATTCATCTCCGTGTTAGCGATGCGGAGACTCAAAAGCCTGTGCCCGTTCGTATTAGAGTTGCTGACCTTCTGGGGAATTCTTTTCATCCCCTTGGAAGGCAGCAATTTTTTTTAACCCAACCTCATATTGCGGTGGGTGGGCAGGTTGCTTTTGAAAACAAAAAATATTACTACATCGATGGTGCTTGCGAAATTGATCTTCCCGCTGGTGTTTACAACATCGAGATAACCAAGGGCGAGCGCTTTCATAGTGTTTCCAAAAATATTGAAATCACCCAGGGGCAGGCTGCCTTGCGGATTAATATTGAAAGAAAAACAAACTCCCCGTGGTTGAATTGGATTAGTGGCGATGCTCGCTGTCATGATCTTTCTTACCCTGCAGCAGTTTTGGAAGGCTCAGCTGAAGGCTTGGATCTGGTGCACTTGCTTGTTTGCGAAAATATTCTTCCTGGAACGGATGCTGTTGATGTCTCTAGGATTCTAGATTTTTCAGGGCAGGAAATCGCCTTTCAAAAATTTGGCTGCAGTCTTTTTGTGAACACCCTTAATCATCATCCCTTTTTGGGAACCATTGGTATTATCCATTCCCACCGGCCTGTCTTTCCTCTCGTTTCTTCTTCCTCCGAATCACCAGGAATATGGTCTTTGGTTGATTGGTGCAGGCAAGGGCATCGCAAGAATGGGCTTATTACCTGGGTTTTCGATGCTGCCAATGAATATCAAGGTGAAGCTCTTGCCGCTTTGATTTTGAATGAAATTGATCTTTATGAAATTTCTAATCTAAGCTTGGAAGATAACTCTCCCATTCTTTTTTGGTACACCCTTTTAAATGCAGGGATTAAAACAAAAGCAGTTGGGTCCAGCGGCAAAGATAGCAATGCTGTTTTTCTAGGTCATCCAAAAACTTGGGCTAGAAAACAGACTTTGTCTGATATGCCTACTCATTTATCCTGGCTGGAATCTGCTAGAAGTGGTGATTCATTCTTTAGCGTTGGTCCGTTTTTAGAACTTTCCATTACAAAAATCACCACTTTAATTGAAGTTCAACTGATTGCTCATGATCTTTCTCCAGAGGATGAAATCGAGTTGGTGATTGATGGGAAAGTTATAACCATCGATCGGGATAAAAGCTTGGCAAGTGTGGTAATTGTGAAGAATTTAGACCCAAGTGAGTTTGCATGGGTTAGTGGCAGGGTGATCAGTTCCCGCAATAATAAGCCTGCTGTTAAAGCACATACAAATCCTTTGTTTTCAACAAGCGCAAAGGGCGAAGTGGGCCAGCAAAAATTAGAGGCAATCAAAAAGCTTGAGATATTGTTTAATAATACCGAAACTTGGCTGCGTACCCTTCTACTGAAAGAAAATAAAAGAGTGGATCAGATTCTGGAATTTATTACTCAGGCAAAAGCTAAACTTGCTAGTGGTAATTAAAGGCACTTTCCCTGATGATATGGCATGGTGATGAACTAGAAGGCATGCCTAATTAGGCTGCTATTAAAGATCATTATGCTGGTGAGTGCCTGATTGAATTTGGTAAACATTGATTTGATGAATTGCAGGATGATAGTGAATCTTCCCCATTATAGTTGTGGAAAATTTTGTGTTTAATGGGTAAGTGATGAGGGTAAAGGTTCCAACAAGCCTGCTTCCTACTATAATTTGCAAAACAAGCTTTTCTGAGGAGTTTCACCATGTTGGATCGAATTGGTTACAAAGGAATTACTTTTGACGATGTCTTTTTAGAGCCCGCATACAGTGATGTGGTTCCCAGAGAAGTTGATTTACGCACCTTCCTGACTAAAAATATTAAGCTTAATATTCCCATATTATCTTCCCCGATGGATACCGTTACGGAAAGTGATCTTGCGATAGCTTTGGCGCAAGAAGGGGGTATGGGCATAATACATAAAAACTTGTCCATTATTGACCAAACCCGCGAAGTTGACAAAGTTAAACGGAGCGAAAACGGTATTATTACCGACCCGATTACCTTGCCTCCGGAAGAGAAGGTGGTTAATGCGCGCAGAATAATGGAACAAAATAAGATAAGTGGTGTGCCAATCACCATCAATGGCCACCTCAAAGGAATTTTAACTAGAAGGGATTTAAGATTCCTAACTAATACTAATCAGCAAATTTCCGAGGTTATGACCAAGGAAAATCTAGTAACTGCTCCAGAAAATACAACTCTTGAGGAAGCTGAAACGATTTTAACGGAAAATAAGGTCGAGAAACTTTTGCTGGTTGACGATAAGTTTATACTGAAGGGTATGATTACGATTAAAGATATTGACAAATTGAGCAGCTTTCCAAGTGCCTGTAAAGATAGGCGAGGTAGGCTGCGAGTCGGAGCTGCGGTTGGGGTTTTTGATTTCGACAGAGTCGAGTCCCTTATCAAAGCGGGTGTTGATGTCTTGGTTGTTGATTCTGCCCATGGCCATAGCAAGAATGTCATCGAAACGGTCAAGAAAATTAAATCAATGTTCTCGATCGATTTGATTGCTGGAAATGTTGCTACTCTTGAAGGAGCTAAAGCCTTGGTTGATGCGGGCGTTGACGCTGTGAAGGTTGGAATCGGCCCTGGTTCCATTTGCACCACCAGAATGATTTCTGGCGTGGGTGTTCCACAAATCACTGCCATTAATCAAGTCGCTGCCGGACTTAAAGAACTTGGCGTTCCCGTCATTGGTGATGGGGGCATCCGATACTCAGGAGATATTACCAAAGCTATTGCTGCTGGTGCAAACTGCGTAATGCTTGGAAGTCTTCTGGCTGGTTTGGCGGAATCGCCTGGTCAGATTATTCTTTATAAAGGCCGAAGTTTTAAGACTTATCGTGGAATGGGTTCTCAGGGTGCCATGATGGCAGGATCCAAGGATCGCTACCAACAAAGTGGTGAATCGACCATTGATAAGCTAGTTCCGGAAGGCGTGGAGGGTCGGGTGCCATATAAGGGCCCGCTTGCCCCTTTTATTTATCAGCTCGTTGGTGGGCTAAGGGCAGGTATGGGTTATTGTGGTACTAAAGATATAGAAGAGTTAAAAACAAAAACTAAATTCATTCAAGTTAGTGGAGCATCCGTGGTGGAAAGTCATCCCCATGATATCTCCATAACGCACGAGGCCCCGAATTATTCTTCGAGGACAGACCATGCGCACAGCGATAGTAACTAGATTCTTGGCAGTAAGTTTTTCACTTGCTGCAGCTTTTGCAAATGCAGGGGAAGCCGAAGTTAAAATTGGCTCAACTCCAACTCAAGGTCAGGTAATTGCAACCGGACTGAAATCAAAGGGTCCAAGCCGTGCAACCGATGTTGCAGGCCAGCCAATGCCCTTGATTAACGATCCCAAATCAGCTCAGGATTTGCTATCTGCGTACCAGATTCAGCTTGATCCACCTGGTTCAGAAAGGCTGTTCAGGCTGGAATCTGAAGATTCTTTGCGCGAACGAATGGGGCAGGAAAAAAAATCGGTCGATCAACTCGAACGACTTGTTTTTCCATCCGATGTTGTGCTCAGCACCAAGAAATACGATTACCAATGGCGTAATAATAATTGGGCCAAGCACGATCGCAAAGTTGAACCCTATTATCTTACTTATGACAGGTTGTTCTTTCACGAAATCAACAGCGAAAGATATGGTTGGGATTTGGGAGCAGTTCAACCCTTTGTCTCCACCCTTACTTTCTTCTTCGATTTTGTGACCCTGCCTTATCACATGGCAACCGATCCTTTCCGCAGGTATGACAGTAGCTCGGGCTATTGCCTTCCAGGCGATCCAGTTCCTTACATGTGGTATCCACCTAATGTAAGCGTGACTGGAACAGTATCCGAGTTGCTTACCATTGCATTGCTGATTGCAGTATTCCCATAAAGAATACGGTTTAAAACAAGAAAAGGAGTGGTGTATGCCACTCCTTTTTCGTTTTATATCAGAGAGTAGTGATCAGTTCTTTTTGTTAAAATCGCCTGCCCAGATGGTGATCATTTTATCTGCAGTAACATGCTTTTTGAAAGCATCCACAACTTCTTTTGAAGTTAGATTCTTGATTTTCAGTTCAAGCGATTTGTAGAATTCCATGGATCTGTTGGCGCTAAGATTTTCTGCAAGGATTGATGCTAATCTTGAATCTGTGGTTCTTTCGATTTTCATCTGTGCAAGAAAAGCTTTTTGACCTTCTGCAAATTCAGTTGCATCAATGCCTGCATCGATGAATTTTTTGATCTCATCAAAAACCGCGACATCAACATTCTTTATTTTCGAAGGATTGCAACTTGCCATCACCATGAATCGGGCGGATAAGTCTTCCGCATCCGCATCGAACCCCGAGCGAACCCCATAAGCAAGGCCTTCCTTCTGACGCACCCTGTTTCCAAGCCTGGAACTTAAGCTGCCACTGCCAATGATAAAGTCTGCCATGGCCAAGCCAACAAAATCAGGATCTGAATCTTTAAGGGGGAAAACAATGCCCGACATGAACATTGCGTTTTCTTTGTCGGGTGTGTCGATGATCAGTTTTTCACCTTTATCAGCAGTCTTAGCGGTTTTTTCAATCTTCTTGAAAGCAACTTTGGATTTAAGATCTAAGATTTTCTTTGCATGCCCAGAAACACTTTGGGGGTCGAAGTCGCCAACTGCAACGACTTCCGCTTCGCCCACACCAAAGATATTTTTATAAAGATCCTTGATGTCTTCAATGGTGAGTTTGTTGAGTCGTTCTGCGGATTCTTCGAAAGTTGGTGTGTAGCGTACATCGGTGTTGGGGTAGGGCGAAAGCTTCCTTTGTAAGAGGCGGTTTGCTAATGCTCCGGGTTCGGTTTTATTCTTTTCAAGGAGGTCTTTGGATTGACGCTTGATGATTTCCAATTCTTCAGAAGAGAAAGCCGGCTCATGTAATACTTCATGAAGAAGTTCGAGCACGCCATTGACTGCATCTTTTCGGCAAAGAATCGAGATTTGCAACTCACCTGAAGACCCACTGATGCGCCATTGAGCCTGAAGCTTGGCCATCGTATCTTCAATTTCCTGCCTGGTTTTCTTTTGGGTTCCACGGGTTAAAAGCAGGGGCATAATGGCTGAAGCAGAGTTCTTTTCTGCGAGATCTTTATCATTACCAAAATGAATGTCGATGGAAATAGTGACCACCTGGTTACGAGTCTTCTTGGGCAAATAAGCGTATTTTATATTGGGAGATAAGGTGCCAGTGGTGGTGGATTGAATGATATTTTCAACGGAGGGGTCGAAAAATTCGCCCTGTGCCATGACTTGGCCGCCTTTGTAATCTTTAAGCAGGGCATTTAGGTCGGGGGAAGCAGGGATTTTAATACGCTCTGCTTTATCGGTGGGATAATAAGTTCCAACCGTGCTGTTGTTTTGGGTGAGGTAAGTTTGAGCAACGCGTTGAACATCTTCAGGCGTAACTTTGGTGATAAGATCTCTGAAGAGGAAGAACAATCGCCAATCACCTTTAGCGGCCCAATCACTAAGGGAAATGCCAATACGATTGCTATCAGACATCAATAAACTGCGGGAGCGGGCGAATTTGGTTTTAGCTCTTTCAACCTCCGTTTTATCAACGGGGGAAGCGCGGAATTTTTCGATCGTTTCCAGTAATAAGGATCGTGTTTTGTCGATATCTGCGGTGCCATCAACACTTGCCATGATTTCAAATACACCTGGGTCGTGCCAACCAAAAGCATAACCAGATACGCTGGTAGCAACTTTGCCCAAGACCATGGTTTTGTAAAGGATACCGGAGGGTTGGCTGGTAAGAACTTCTTCGAGGATATCGAGAGCGGGAAAATCTGGATGCGAGCTTGAAGGAGTATGGTAAACAACGCCTACCGCACCAACTTTGCCCACGCGCCTTAGTACCACCTGCCTCTGTCCATCTTGGGGTGGTTCTTCGGTGTATGTTGATTCAAGAGGTGTATCGGGCTTTTGAATAGGCCCAAAGTATTTGCCAATCAATGCGAGCGCTTGTTCTTTTTTGAAATTACCTGCAATCACAAGCATGATGTTGTCGATGCGGTAATATTTCTTGTAGAAACCTTGAAGCTTATCGATTGGAACTCTTTCGATATCTGCTCGATTACCAATAGTGGATTTGCCGTAATTGTGCCAATCATATGCGGCAGAAAGCATGCGTTGGCTAAGGATACCGACGGGATCATTTTCGCCACGCTCGAATTCGTTTCGTACAACGGTCATTTCCGAAAGCAGATCTTCTCTGCGGATGAAACTGTTGAACAATCGGTCTGCTTCGAGTCGGATTGCAAATTCAAGATTATCACCTTCGCTGGAAAGTGTTTCGAAGTAATTTGTGCGATCCACCCAAGTGGTACCATTCATGATTGCGCCACGATCCTTCAAAGCCTTGGGAATATCGGGATGAAGTTTCGTACCTTTGAAAACCATATGTTCAAGAAGATGCGCCATGCCACCTTCGCCATATCCTTCGTGCCTAGAGCCTACAAAAACGGTTGCGTTAACAGTAACTTTTGAAGTGGAAGGGTCGGGGTAAAGAAGAATCTTCAGACCGTTATCCATTTTGTATTCGGTGATGTTTTCAATGGAAGTGACTTCTTTGATGGTTGATTTGGTTTCCTGAGCAAAAGCTGAAAGCAAACCCAATTGAGAAGTAAGTAGTGAAAGCACAACCATAAAAAAAGTCCTTAACATTTGGAAGCTCCTTGTAAACAAATACTGCAGACGATATGTCTGCAGTATAGAGGATGAATGCGTAATTGATAAATACTAAAAGGTCGGATTAGTTGACGGCCCCTTTTGCAGAAACATCGTAGCACCAAAGGGTATCTTTTTCCCTTAAGTAAAGCTTCCCGCCAATTACAACAGGATGATTCCAACTGTTATTGGTGGAGTTGGGGATTTTAAACGAGCCACTCTCTACATAACCCTTGGGGGAGGCCTCGACTAGGGCTACGACGCCGTTATCGTAACGGATGTAAAGATACCCTTCAGCAAAAACTATGGAGGCAGAGCCTCTGCCTGCTTCGCGGTTTTCAGCTTTAGGCCTCTTCCAAAGAACTTTACCAGTAGCGACTTCAGCGCATTGTGGGTTACCCGAATCATCACGATCGCTGAAAATAAAATCTCCGATTTTAATCACGCCCCCGTGCTTGTTTGTTAATTCCTTGCTGAAATAAACTTCACTTGCCTCAATGCCCTTAGCGGATTTGGTAAGTTGCACCAAACCTGCGCCACGCCCGTAGCCCGCAGCAGCATAGATTTTGTCGTTAAATGGTATCGGGGTTGGGATGTTCGCAGTGTTCGATTTAAATTTTGCAGGATCATTACCATACTTCCAGGCAACCTTGCCCGTATTGGCTTCGATACCCACCAGTTCGTTGGAAAGAAGTTGCACATAATATTTTTCATTACCAATCATGGACGTAACGATGGAGGAATAACCAGCAGTCTGATCCAGTGAGCAAGCCCATACCGTGGCGCCTGTAGCTTTATTTAAAGCGACAACAGTATTATCTTTGCCACCGGGGGTGCAAATGAGGTTGTCGCCATCGATGAGTGGTGATTCGGTATAGTTCCACCCGCCTGATTTACCGCCGAAATCCTTGTTGAAGTTTTTTCTCCAAACTTCTTTGCCATCGGCAGCATTGAGGCAGACGAGGTCGCCAAATTGACCAAGTGCATAAACCTTGCCATCTGAAAAGCATGGGGTGCAACGGGTGCCTGAGTAATTGCCCCCAGTTTTGCCAACCATGGTTTGCCAAAGAATTTTGCCAGAAACTCGATCAAGGCCGAGTACAAAAGAAGATTTCTCGGCTTCGATATCGCCCATGGTGAAAATTTTATCAGCAACAATGCTGGTGCTGGAAAATCCGCCACCAAGCTTTTCCGTTTTCCAAAGGAGTTTAGGTCCGGTTACAGGCCACTTTTTCAAGAGATTCGTATCTGGGGAGATGGCATCACGGTTGTTGCCTCGGAATTGCTTCCAATCAGTTGAATCTGAGGGGGACTGCCCCAAGGTGATTTGAACGGAAAAAAGCAGGATACTGGAACATAGGAACGATCTCATTTTGTAAACCCCTTCATAAACCGTGTGAGGAAAAGCAGGCAGGTAGGAGGATGATAATTGTTTTGTGTTTATTAAACAAGAGTCTAAAGTAAAAAATATCTCAGGCTAATACCAGCGATCTAAAGCAATGTTTAAAAAGTCAATTCTTTTTCTTGGGGGCCGGTTTGTTGTCTGGCTTGGGTGAACCGTCTTTCCCCGTCACCATGATCATGGTTGCAAATGTTTTATTTTCCTGCTTAGCAAGGGATATGGTGACTAAGTGCCCGGGAATAATGTTTTCAGGTTTCGCTTCATATCCTGGAAGATTAGGGTTGCTGCCTTTGAGTTTTTTGAGGTCTTCTGGGGTGTAGACCTTGATATTCCCTTTATCATCGAATGCATCAATTGGTTCTTTGAATCTAAATTTTGTGTTTTCCTTGATCGGTACTTCCAATTCTTTCCAATCGTTTACAGGTGGGGCATTCTTGCCTTTGTTTGCGGGTAAATTGATGTTTGCTTTAGGATTTTGAATTTGAATGATGATGGATTTTTCGGTTGGTTCAGAGGCCACTTTGCCCGTGATTGTGGCGCTAGTTATTTTAGAAATATCGATTCGATCTGCAGGGGTCTTGTTTTTCTTTGCATCTTGCCCTTGAGCAGAAAAAGATACGAAAATGAAGCAAAGGATTACAAAGGTGCAAAGTTTAAGATACATGGTTTCACCTTGGTGTAAGGAAAGAGTTCTTTAGGGAACTTAAAACGCTAGTGTAGCTTACCATAAAAGAATAAAGGCAGTCAGTTGATTTGTTCATTTGCCTGAGAACCTGCCAAAAAACCAGTGCTCCAAGCAGCTTGGAAGTTATATCCACCTATAGGGCCATCGAGGTCTAAAATCTCCCCTGCAAAATACAATCCCTTTTTAAGCTTGCTCTCCATTGTCTTTGAATTCACCTCGTCAAGGCTCACTCCGCCTGTAGTAACTTCTGCTTTTGCGTACCCGAGGGTTCCCGTTATATTTATCGGCTTAGATTTGATGCTAGCGAGGATAGCTTTACGCTCATCCTTGCTAATCCCTGCGCATTTTCTATCTGCACCAAACCCGATCAGGTTGAATAATCCCTCGAGAAGTCTGCGGGGTAATAGTTCCCCAAGGGCAACAGAAAGGAGTTTTTTTCCATCAGTTGATCCAAGAGATTGCAGTTTTGCTTCTAGATCAGTTTCTTTAACCGAGGGCAGAAAATCAAGCTTGAGAGAACTGTTCTTAAAATCGGAAAGGCTGTTGAGTGCCTTGCTCACATTTAAGATGACAGGCCCGGATAAACCAAAATGTGTGAAGAGGAAGGAACCTCTATCTTGCATCAATGGTTTTTCATTGATGCAAGCGGTTACTCCAACATCTGGAATGGTTACGCCACTTAATTCATGCACCCATCTTGCATCGGTTTTTAAAGGTGCAAGGGCCGGTTGAGTTTCTTTGATAGTGTGTCCAAATTTGATTGCAAACTTATAACCATCGCCCGTGGTTCCGCAACCTGGGAAAGAAAGCCCGCCTGTGGTGAGGATGATTTTTTTAGCATGGAAGTTGTTAATAGCTGTATTTAGAAGAAACCCATCCTCGGTGGGGTCGATGTCGAGTACCGGGGTTTCCAAAGCCAGAGTTGCATTTTCATTCTTTAACTGATTAAGAAGAGCATCTAGAACATCCAAGGCTTTGTTGCTGACCGGGAATATTTTGCCTGTGGCTTCAACCTTGGTAGCAACGCCTGCCTGATTGAAAAAGCGAATGGTTTCTTCCACGCTAAAAGCAGCAAGTGGAGAGTGGAGGAATTTGCCGTTATTGCCAAAGGCTTTGACGATGCCTCGATTATCGGTGTTGTGTGTGATGTTGCAGCGAGTGCCCCCGGACATAAGGATTTTGACGCCTGGCTTGCGATTTTTTTCAAGGACAAGAGTTTTTGCACCCGACTTTCCCGCAGAGATACCTGCCAAAAGGCCCGCAGCCCCCGCTCCAACGACAATAATATCCCAGTTCGTATCCATAAAGTTAAGCCTGCCTGGAACATCAGAAGATCAAGATTTTAAATCAGCAGGAGTCATTCCTATGGTTTTTAAGGCTTGGGCGAAGAAGTCAGCACCAGTTTTTTTCATGAGATCATCAACTTTCAAGCAATCTGCTTTCCATTGTTCGTCGCTCATGCCTGATGCGCGTGGCGCAGTGCATACCTCGAGGTAGATTTTTGCCTTAGGTTCGGTGCCACTCGGCCTGAGTGCGATTTTTGCGAATTCCCCGCATCGATAAACCAGCACATTTCGTGAAGCAGCATCTGTTTTGCTTTTGATTGGGCCTAGCTTTCCTTTGGTGTCGAGGAAATCAGTAACGGAGGTAACCTTCATGCCGCCAATTTCTTTGGGAGGATTTTTCCTGAGGTTATCCAGCATGTTTATCATCAAGGCTTTGCCTTCAACGCCCGGTAATGCAATAGGCAAACCTACATTGCGATAGTAACCAAACCTTTCAAACAGTTGGTTGAGGTACTGAAGAGCCGTGGTGTTGTTTCTGAAAAGAGTAAGGGCCCATTCAGCAAAAAGCAAAGCTGCAGCGCCTGCATCTTTGTCGCGTATTTTATCTGTACTTAGAATTCCATGGCTCTCTTCGGATGCGATGATAAAGTCGCTGGGCGTCCCGGTAACATGGGAGTACTTTCCGGTGTTTTCGAGTTGCCAAAGAACATCGGAAACATACTTGAACCCAACCAGCAGATCATCAAGAATTTGAACATTAAAATGTTTTGCGATCCTGCTGATCATACCCGTGGTGACTTCAGTTTTGACAACAATGGAATTGGGAGAGAGCTTTTTATTTAGGGCAAGCATCTCAAGTTTAAAGCAGGTTGAAATGGCAGCGATTTCGTTCCCGTTGACATAACGCCAGCCCCCTTGATCATCAGGAATCATAGCACCAAGTCGATCGGCATCAGGGTCGGTGGCAAGAAGAAGATGCGCATTGTGAGCTTTCGCAACAACTTCGGCTCGATCAAGGCATTCAGGGATTTCGGGGTTGGGAGTTTTGGTGACATTTGGGAATTGGCCATCGGCGGACATTTGTTCTGGAACAGGAATGACATTGAATCCCTCCTTTTGCAGTATTTCCATACTTGTCATAGATCCCACACCGTGCAGCGGGCTAAACACAACCTTGAAGGGTTCATCTTCTTTTGGTGCGGGAATTAGGCGTTGAGCGCAACAAAGAGCGATGTATTGTTTGTGGGGCTCATCAGAAATGAAGTTGATGAAACTCTTTTTTACAGCTTCATCCCAAGGCATGATGTGGATGTCTTTAACCTGATCGACGAGGTCTGCCATGATCTGATCATTAGGTGGGACGGGTTGCCCGCCTCGTTCATCGTAGAATTTTCCACCGTTATCATCGGGAGGGTTATGCGATGCGGAGATATTCAATCCGCCTTGCGCTTTCAAAAGTCTGATAGAGAAAGATAGCTCGGGTGTTGCGATGTAGTGATTGCTATCCAAAGGAAGGTTGTAGGAGTAGATACCATTGGCGGCATAAACCCTGGCGGCATAGGCAGCAAGTTCTTTAGAGGAAAGGTGGAGGGCAGGATTGGGAAGGTTTGGGTTGTATTGTTTTCGCTTATCCATGAAGCAGCGTACATCATAGGCGAGTGCTACATGTATTTTTTTAAGCTCGGGGAATTGATGTTTGAGATATTCGCAATGGCCTTGAACCGAGGCGCCCAAAGTCCAAAGGTTCATGCGGTTGGGGCCAACCCCCACAGGGCCTCTTCTTCCGCCAGTGCCGAAGGGAAGAATTTGTGAAAAGCGATCTAGCAACCCGGCCCACTTCTTTTCTGAAATCAAATACTCGATCTGTGGTTGATACGCTTTAAATTCTTCATGCGTTAGCCATAATTCTAGGTTATGTAATGCTTGTTTCTTGATTTCTTCAGGGGCTTCCAACGATAAAATTGATTCTTTAACTAAAGCGGACAATTGCATTGCTAGCATCCTACAATAAAATAATGATGGTAATCCCGTTAACCCCGCCTGTAAAAGTGATAATCTAGACAGTGTGGACAATTATTGCAATTGGAACTACCAAACGGTGTTCAACTTATCGTAGGAATGGTCTTATACCATGAAATACCCGCTGGAATTTGAATTTGATGTCGTTGTCGTTGGCGGTGGCCATTCGGGCATTGAAGCTGCTTTGGCTTCTGCAAGAATGGGCCTGAAAACCGCACTTCTTACCATGAGTGCGGAAACGGTTGGATTAATGAGCTGTAATCCTGCAATTGGTGGAATTGCCAAGGGGCAGATAGTTCGTGAAATTGATGCTTTGGGCGGCGAAATGGGCAAACTTACTGATGCCACTGCCATTCAGTTCCGCATGCTTAATTTGACGAAGGGGCCTGCAATGCATTCCCCCAGAGCCCAAGCTGATAAAAAACAGTACCAGATCCAAGCTAAATGGACCGTCGAAAAGCAGGAGAATCTTACCCTCCGACAAGAGATGGTGGAAAATATCCTGCTCGAAGATTCCACTCAGGATGATGGCTCCGTTCGTACCGTTAAAGGGGTTATTTGCAGAGGAAATACACTTTATCGTGCCCTTGCTGTTGTTCTTACCACTGGCACTTTTCTTAAAGCCATCATGCATACGGGTGAAGCCAAATCGCAAGGGGGCAGAGCAGGGGATGGCTCTTCTGAAAACCTTAGCGAAAGCCTTATTGCCTGCGGGTTTCAGTTGGAACGATTTAAAACCGGAACTCCCTGCAGGCTAAATGGCAGAACGATCGATTTTACCAAAACAGAAGCCCAGCCAGGCGATATTAACCCTAGGCCTTTCAGCTTTTCGACCAAGAAAATCGAGCAGGAACAGGTCCCTTGTCATATTACCTATACCAACCCGCAGGTGCATGATCTGATCCGCGAGAATTTGCATCGTGCCCCGATGTACTCGGGACAAATCAAATCTCAGGGCCCTCGTTACTGCCCTTCGATTGAAGATAAAGTTGTTCGCTTTGCAGACAAAGACAGGCATCAGATTTTTCTCGAACCCGAGGGGCGCACCACCAGCGAATATTATTGCAATGGCATTAGCACCAGCCTGCCCAAAGATGTGCAGCAGAAAATGCTTGCACTTATTCCGGGTCTGGAAAAAGCAGAGATCCTTCGCTGGGGATATGCTGTCGAGTATGATTACTCTCCCCCTACCCAATTGCACCCCACCTTGGAAACTAAGTTCATTGCCAACCTGTATTTTGCAGGTCAGATCAATGGCACGACAGGTTACGAAGAGGCTGCTGCGCAGGGGTTGATGGCAGGAATCAATGCGGCTTTAAAAATCAAAAAGCTTCCCCCGCTTATCCTTGATCGAAGCCAGGCTTATATTGGGGTTTTGATTGATGATTTAGTTACAAGAGGCGTTGATGAACCTTATCGAATGTTTACCAGCAGGGCGGAATACAGGTTGCAATTGCGCCATGATAACGCCGATCGAAGGCTAAGTCCGATTGGCAGGGAAATCGGTTTGATTAATGATGAAGCTTGGGCTAGGTTGCAAGAAAAAGAAAAAGTTATCGAAGAAGCTGTTAAGGTGTTGCGCGAGAATCATATTGAGCACGCTTCACTAGAGCAGTGGTTGCGCAGGCATGATATGGATTGGCAATCGTTGGTTGTAATGGCGCAAGAGAAGCTGGGTTTAAAATTCAATCTTCCCGCAGAAGTGGAAGAGCAGATTGAGTTGGAAATCAAGTATGCGGGATACATCAACAGGCAGACGGTGCAGATTGAGCGATTTCAAAAGCTTGAGACAAAAACAATTCCTGCCAACTTTGATTATTTGTCGATTGCTCATTTACGAAGTGAAGCGAAAGAGAAGTTCAACAAGATAAAGCCTGCAAACATAGGTCAGGCAGGGCGAATCAGTGGAATCAGTCCATCAGATATAGCCGTTTTGTTGCTTTATTTAAAATAGATTGAACCTATAGTTTTACGAAGATAAATGTTTGTTGCAGTCTCGTAAGTACCGAGCTCGAAGTGCTTTTTCAAAAAAAGTTTAAGCAGTGTGAAAGAATTCAAAAGAATCTCACTCCCATCGGATACAGCTTACCTATCTTTACTCCTTGACAATATAGGTTAAAGGGGTAAGATAATTTTAGTTGAACAATCGTTGTAATCGTCTTATCTTGTTTATTTTGACATGCTATTAAAAGCTGTTAGATGGGGAACTTTGTTAGATTAGTGTGGCACTGTTGAAATCGTGCCTTGCGCAAAATTAGTTCTTCATGGTAAGCAAGTAGATATAGGGCAGACTGGATGACTCGCAGTTTGCATTTGAGACAGATGTTACGGTAATCAAGGTGGTTCAAGGAAGAATCTTGGGTGAACTTGCATCTTGCGTGAAGATGATTTTGTTTACTCAAAAAGCTGGCTAGCTGGTGCCAGGAAGGACTTAAAGATGAAAACTGTTTTTACGACCGGAGAGGCTGCTAAAATTTGTAAAGTAAGCCAACAGACTATCATCCGTTGTTTCGACAACGGTCAACTCAAAGGGTTCCGGGTTCCCGGTTCCCGCTTCCGCAGGATTCCCCGTGAATCCCTGTATAAATTCATGAAAGATAATGGTATCCCAACGGATGCACTGGAAAGTGGCAAAAGAAAAGTTCTGCTCGTTGATGACGATACAGAATTGTTGGAATTGATGAACAAGGTTATCGAAGACGATGGCCGTTTTGAAGTTCGCATCGCCACCAATGGTTTTGATGCTGGCATGATGGTTAAAGAATATCGCCCTGATGTGATTGTTCTTGATGTGATGTTGCCCGATATCAATGGCAAGGAAGTTTGCCATAGGGTTCGCGCTGACAGCACTCTTGAAGAAGTACGAATTCTTTGCATCAGCGGTATGATCGAAGAAGATAAAATTCAAGAACTTCGCCTTGCTGGCGCAGACGATTTCCTTAGCAAGCCTTTCGAAATCGAAGAACTTATCGATCGCATGTGCCAGTTGATGGATATCGAATCCACATCAACAACATCTGCAAGATAATTCTGTCTGAAACATAATTTGTGGGGAAGGGCTCTTTTTAATAGAGTCCTGCCCCTCATTTTTTACACTGCCTTTTGATGGAGTATGCCTGTGGCAGCCTTGGCCGAGCATGGAAGTTCGGCAACATTTCTAAACCTGATGATGAAAACCCCCTGGCTATTGCCTAGGCTTTCATCTGTTTCGGATCTTGTATTCAAGCCATTGGCGGAATCCTGGCTGGATATAAAGACTGATCCTGGAGCAGTATATTTTCTATTGCGTTATTCTGATGCAAGTGACGATTCTGATTTTCCAAATTGTTTAGATTCAGCAAAGCCAATCGTTTCTGAAAGCGTGCTTTCCCTTTTGCGTATGGGATTTAGCCTTGATTCTACCTTGGTCAGTAATGATTCGCTTATAAATTCGTTGTGTAGGGCTGCGGTAGCTTCAGAAATTGCTTCTATAACTGGCAAGGTTTCCAGCGAGGTGGCTTGGATTGGTGCGTTGTTTTTTGATTTCAAATCATTGGCCAAAAATCATGTACAAGAGCACACCGATAATGCGACCCTGATGCGTCAGTATGGTCTGCCCGTATGGATAAGGCTTGTAAATTTACTGTCAGGAAAAGATGGACTTGAGATTGCGAATGCCGCTGGTTTGCATCCATGTTTGGGTGAAATATTGTTAATTGCAGATCAATATTCTCGTGACGGGCAGGCTGGGAAATCTTTGTCAGTGAGACAGTGGGAAAAGAAATTAAAGTATTCAGGTCTTTTGGAAAAAATCGATGTTGGTTCGATAGTGAGTAAATGGTTTGGTGGTAACATCAGAACTTTTGTTGATTCTAAGAAGAAGGCACCTGAGAGTGTGCTTGCGGATTCCCTTCAATTTGCAATGGATAGCATTCATGAGAAGGGTATGATTCAATCTCGTGATAGTTTCGAAGCGGAGGCATATAAGGCTGCTTTGCAAAAGCAGATTCAATCCGGATCACAGCGGCTTCATGAAATGAAATTGCAGTCGGTGGTTGAACTTGCTGCTGGGGCAGGGCATGAGTTTAATAATCCCCTTGCGGTTATACAGGGGCAATCGCAATTTATTCTTGCTCGAATGGATGATTTGGAAATCGATGAGACTAGAGAAAAGCTTAAATCTTCATTGGAAAGTATTGTAAGGCAGGCAAAACGAATCAACTTGATTCTTCGTAATTTAATGCAGTTTGCAAGGCCTAATGTTCCTACCCCTGTTAAATTTGAATGTAACGGCATGGTTGAAACGGTAATTGAAAGACTGCAAGATTGGGCCAAAGAAAAGAAAGTAAAGTTGTCCACCGTCGGGGGTGAACTTTTTAAGTGTTCCCTTTTTGCTGACCCCGAACAGGCTCGAACTATTTTGGAAAATTTGACTCGTAATGCCATTGAAGCTGCGGGCGTTGAAGGCTGGGTTAGAATTGGGGCTGGGAATTCTAGTTCAGGCCAGATCGTTCTTTTTGTGGAAGATAGTGGCCCTGGCCCAGCAACTGAAGATGTCCCAAACTTATTCGACCCCTTTTTCTCTGGCAGACAGGCAGGCAGGGGCAAAGGCTTGGGTCTTTCCGTTGCTTGGAGGCTGATCAACCTTAATAAAGGTAATATTTCTTTCACTTTGCCCTCTGGATTTAAACCAACCCGTTTTGAAATTGGTTTCCCAATGGATGAGGTAGCTGCGTTGAATTTCGTTGAGCATTGTTCGCCTGATATTCAGAACTCTGCAATCAAGGCGGCATGATAAAAGCCTTAGGTTTTAAGGAATATGCAAAACAGCAACATCCTGAAAATGAAACATGATCTGGCAGATAACATTCTGCCTACGGATTCTTCTTCTTTAGAGATAAGGCTGGAAAAGGGTGATTTGATTTATCCTTCCTGGTCTCTTGACTCCTTTTTTAATTCTGATGAATTGCAAAGTCTTTGTTCCTATAAAACTAAAGGGTTATGGAATCAAACCATAAGTTTTGAAGCTAGGAATGGCAAATTAACAGGGGCCAATTCGAAAGAACTTGAAAGCTTGCTGGGTAGAATATCAAGGCTTTTGACTGATAAAATTCAAATTTTGCTGCCAAGGTATGCCGGAGCGATTCGTCTGGATCGGGTTATTTTAAATAATGTTGAAGCTGCAACTTCGGGTGGAAAAAATCTTGCAAAAGATGATTTGCTTCACTTGGATACTCTCAAGGGTGTAATGCCTGGTGAAATGCGGGTTATCAAATTAAGTTGCAATATTAATGCTGCAAACACAAGGGTTTGGGAAAAAGGGCCGTCCTTGGCGACTTTGTTGGCTGATGGTCGGGCTAGAAATGAACTGAACTTGCAGGGTAAACCCGGCTTATATCAGAGTAAATCAAATAATGATATTACAGCGATGCTTGAGAAAATTGGGAATAGGCTTCGGGAAAGTGAAGTGATTCAGAAAAAAATCCCGCGTAAAGTTGTTGTTTTCCCTGCCCAATCATTCTGGCTTGCAATGACTGATGTTTGTTTACATTCGACATTGCGGGGCAGTAATGTGCTGGAATTAATGTTTTTTGTCCAGGAACAAGCTTTGTGTTCGGGCGATCTTTCTGCCCCAAGTTTACTTCATTCCTTTTTTTCTTCCGCTTTCAAACACGCTGCTGCATAATTTAATGCATGACAAATCATTATGCGAAAATGGCATCGCAATGGCTGCAAGCAGGATTGCATGTTTGTGCCCCCGCACTATGCCATAGCTGTGATAATCTTTTGGATTATGATGAAATCTGGCTTTGTAATGCCTGTAGAGAATCGTTTCAGCCACCCATTGACCCAAAGTGCTCGCGTTGTAACGCCCGGGTTGGGCCGCATCTCGATACCAATGACGGTTGCTTGTTGTGCAAGAAGGATCATTTTTATTTTGAAAAGGTTGTTTCATTGGGTTTTTATCAGGGACAATTTAAAGACGCAATTCTGAGGATCAAACATTTGCAGGGCGAGCAGCTTGCCCGGACGCTTGGTGCTTTGTTGGGCGCTCATTTTTCTGGCACCCAGGGATTCCAGCCCGACTTCATCACCTGCATTCCCGTGCATTGGTGGAAAAGATTAATCAAAGGCCATAATCAGACGGAATCTATTGCATTAGGTGTTGCTGATGAATTAAAAAAACCTTTTGTAAACTCTGTTTTGCGAAAAGTTCGACACACAGCAGAGCAATCAGGATTGTTGCCCACTGAAAGGCGCAAAAATTTGCGTAACGCTTTTGCTCCCGCCTCCAAATCCTTAATCCAAGGGAAACAAATTCTATTGGTGGATGATGTTTTGACGACGGGGACCACTGCAAATCAAGTTGCAAAAGTATTGATGTCAGCAGGTGCTAAGAAGGTGGTTGTTGCAGTTCTTGCCCGATCTTTTGGGCGATAATGTTAATATGTTCGGGTTGAATGCTATAGATGTTTTATTGTGATAAAGCTTGATAAAATAAATGATACATCGGAAGTATTGGATTTTTTAATATAGTTTGGTTTATTTTCGATCAAATTTTTGACACCTGCTCGTTATGGGCAATAACTTAATCAAGTGGGATGGGGTTGAAAAATTTCCAAGGTGTTCAGAGGGTAATCAGATGCTAGGCCGTTGGGTTTTATCGATTGCGTTGATTTTGGCTTCTGGAAGTGTACAAGCTTCCGGCTGGGCTGAAAGTATGTTTGAAGAGTTAAACAAAGACTTCGGGTCTGTCCCCAGAGGGCCGACTTTAGTCCATCATTTCCGGGTTAAAAATAACACTTCTGAAACTGTTCACATTTCAGGAGTCAGGGTTTCTTGTGGGTGTGTTAGTGCTTCGGTTCTTAAAAGCCAGATCGAACCCAACGAAGAAACCTCGGTTATAGCAAATATGGATAGTACCAGGTTTAATGGTTCCAAAAGTGTTACGGTTTATGTCTCTTTTGATAAACCAAAGTTTGAGGAAGTCAGGCTCTTGGTTCAGGCCTATGGAAGAAACGATTTTGCAGTATCGCCTGATAATTTTAATTTCAATGAAATCCGTCGGGGTAAAAGTGCAGAGTCTAAAATTACTCTTAGGTTTTATGGGTTTCCTAATCTTGAAGTAGTCGAGGCCAAAACCGAAAGCCATTATTTGAAAGTCAAGTATGAGTTGATTAAGCGTGAAGGGAATGATGTTATTTACGAGGCAACCGCAGTGGTTCGTGAAGATATTCCGGTTGGTAAATGGTTTTCAGATATATTCTTTAAAACTAATGTGGGTTCAATCCCCATGGTTCGGGTGCCTTTGAATGTTCAGGTTGAATCTGTTTTGACTGTTAGCCCCTCCAGTCTTTCTCTTGGAACAGTGAAAATGGGGGATACGAGTGATCGCAAAATCGTGATTCGGGGTAGCGAACCATTTACGATTCTAAGTGTTGAAGGTTTGGACGATAATTGGGTGATTAAGGAATTATCCAAGGAAAAGAAAGAAGTTCATGTGATAACGCTCAGCTTTAAAGCCAATAGGGAAGGGGACTTAAAGCAGAAGGTGTTGATAAAAACCGATATTCCTGAATCAGGGAATGTTGAATTAAATGCCAATGCTTTTGTTAATCGTTAAGTTTTGGTTTGGGCTTTTATGATGAAGCGGTTCGAGAACCTTGTAATCTTTTGCAAGAGAGTCTCGAACCGCTTCAGGTTTTTCAGTACATTTTCAAGATAACCCTTTTGCAGGAATCGGCCTGCCTTAAGGTTTCTCCCTAGCTAATTGGATGCATCCATGATTGGTGTCCGTAGATTTAAAAAACTACTTGTTGCTAATCGCAGTGAAATTGCAATTCGAGTATTTCGTACTGCAAGTGAACTCAACATAAAAACGGTTGCAATTTATTCCCACGAAGATCGTTTTGCCCTTCATCGCTTTAAGGCCGATGAGGCTTATAAGATCGGGAAAGCAGGCGAACCCATCCGTTCCTATCTTGCAATTGATGCTATCGTTGCCTTGGCAGTGTTGCATGATGTTGATGCAATTCATCCTGGCTATGGATTCCTTTCCGAAAATGCGGACTTTGCTAAAGCTGTAATCAAAGCAGGAATTGCATTCATCGGGCCGCGCCCTGAAGTCTTGATGAACTTGGGTGATAAGGTGCAAGCGAGATTGCTAGCCCAGCGTGCCAAGGTTCCTATTCTTTCAGGCAGCGATGCTGTTTCAGATGTTGGTGAAGCTAAGAAAATTGCAAGCAAGCTTGGATACCCGGTGATTATAAAAGCATCGATGGGCGGGGGCGGTAGGGGGATGCGAGTGGTTGAATCTGAGGCTAAATTGCAAGATGCCTTGGAACAAGCGCAAAGAGAAGCTGGCGCAGCTTTTGGCGTTTCTGATGTGTTCATAGAAAAATTTATCCGTAAAGCCAGACATATTGAAGTTCAACTTCTTGGAGATAAGCACGGCAATCTATTTCACTTGTTTGAACGCGATTGTTCGGTTCAGCGCAGGCACCAAAAGGTTGTTGAAATTGCTCCCGCGTTTAATTTAAATGCTGATACCCGAAAAGGCATTTTGGATGCTGCAATTGCCATTGGTCGCGAAGCAGGCGTCGATAACGCCTCTACAGTTGAGTTTCTGGTGGATGCGGAAACCAACAAGTTTTATTTCATCGAGGTGAACCCCCGTATCCAGGTTGAACATACGGTTACCGAGCAGGTTTCGGGCGTCGATCTTATTAAAAGTCAAATCATGGTTGCCCAAGGCCTGCCATTGGGCAGTCCCGAAATTGGGTTTAATAAGCAGGAAGATATCACCCTGCGTGGCTACGCAATTCAGTGCAGGGTTACCACGGAAGATCCGCTTAACAACTTTCTTCCAGATTACGGCAAACTAAGCAATTATCGTTCTGCGAGCGGTATGGGAATTCGCCTAGATGCAGGTTCTGCATTCACCGGGGCAGTGATCAATCCGTTTTATGATTCGTTATTGGTCAAGGTTACTGCGAATGCACTTACTTATGAAGATGCAGCCCGAAGGATGCTTCGCAGCTTGAATGAATTTAGAATCCGCGGAGTGAAGACAAATATTCCGTTTCTTATTAACTTGGTTAATCACTCAGATTTTCTTGCGGGGTTGTGCACCACAAGGTTCATCGATGAAACTCCGACTTTGTTGGATCTTCCTGTGCGTCAAGACCGTGCCACAAGGTTGCTTCGTTATTTGGGCGAAATTATTGTCAATGGTCATCCTGATATCACTCGGGGCAAAGGGGCCAAAGAATCGGTACAGCAAGAACCGGATTTGGGGCCTAAGGTGCTTGCATCGATTGGTAAAAACCTTCCCAAAGGGACGCGAGACATCTTCAAAGAACTTGGGGCTGTTAAATTTTCGCAGTGGCTAAGGGCTGAGAAAAAACTTTGGATCACTGATACAACCTTCAGGGATGCCCATCAATCATTGTTGGCCACCAGAATGCGTACTCGTGATATGCTTCGCATAGCGCCTTACTATGCAGCCCGTTTAAATGGGTTGTTTTCGCTTGAAATGTGGGGTGGAGCAACATTCGATACTTCCATGCGATTCCTTAAGGAATCCCCCTGGGATCGGCTCGCTGAAATGCGGGAAAGAGTTCCTAATATTCTGTTCCAGATGTTGCTTCGCTCTGCCAACGCTGTCGGGTATACGAGTTACCCAGATAATGTCGTGCAGCGTTTTGTAAAAGAAGCAGGCATGGCTGGGGTTGATGTCTTTCGCGTTTTTGATGCTCTTAATGGCATCCCCAACCTTCAGCTTGCAATTGAAGCTGTCAGAGATTCCGAAATGATTTGTGAAGCAGCAATCTGCTACACCGGAGATATTCTCGACTCAAAACGCTCTAAGTACAACCTTGCTTATTATGTGGATTTGGCAAAACAGCTAGAGAAGCTAGGCGCAAACATCATTGCAATCAAGGATATGGCTGGGTTGTTAAAACCCTGGGCGGCAAAAAAACTGGTCCACGCATTGAGGCAGGAAGTTTCCCTACCCATCCACTTTCATACCCACGATTGTGCAGGCGGGCAAATTGCTTCCCTATTGTTTGCAGCTTCTGAATCTGTGGATGTAGTGGATGCAGCTATGGCTCCTTTTTCTGGCATGACAAGCCAGCCCAGCCTTAATGTTTTGGTCGAATCTCTTAAGTTTCAAGAGCGTGATCCCGATTTGGATCGCGAGGCACTTCATGAGGTTTCACTTTATTGGGAAGCCGTTCGTGCCATGTATTCTCCCTTTGAAACCGGGCAATTGGCCCCCACTGCGGATGTTTACATCAACGAAATGCCGGGCGGGCAGTATACCAATCTTTTCCAGCAGGCCAAAGCCGTTGGGCTGGGAGATCGTTGGCGCGAAGTTTGCGATATGTACACTCAGGTCAATCTCATGTTTGGTGATATTGTCAAAGTCACACCTACCTCTAAAGTTGTTGGAGACATGGCTTTGTTCATGGTTGGAAATGGCTTAACAACGCATGATGTTGAAAATGGGACGCGAGAACTTTCATTTCCGGAGTCGGTAGTTGAATTCTTTGAAGGGCGCCTCGGCGAGCCTCTGGGTGGGTTTCCCAAAGCATTGCAGGCAAAAGTTCTAAAGGGTAAGAAGCCGATCTCAGGTAGACCCGGAGCTTCACTTCCTGCTGCTGATTTTGACGCATCCAGATTACAACTCGAAAAAAGCACGGGTGTCTCTCATGGAATTTTGGAAGTGCTCAGTTATATCCTTTATCCAAAAGTCTTCCCAGAATTTGTTGAACATCAAAAACGCTACTCCGACACCAGCGTTCTGCCCACTCCGGTCTTCTTTCATGGAATGCATCCAGGCGATGAAACCAGTATCGAAATCGAGCAAGGCAAAACCCTCATTCTTAAATACCTTACCGTTGGTGAACCCCATGCGGATGGTACTAGAACGGTATTTTTTGAACTCAATGGGCAACCTCGTGAAGTTGTTACCCTGGATAAATCATTGACTGCCAAAACAGCTGCTAGGCCCAAGGCCAATCCCGCTAATCCTTTGGAAATTGCTGCACCAATGCCCGGTGTTATTTCGAAAATGTTGGTTGCAACAGGCGAAGAAGTTAGCCCGGGGCAGAAACTTTTCGTGCTTGAAGCCATGAAAATGGAAACTACGGTCTGCGCTGACAAATCCGGTATTGCATCGCTTATTACTGTTTCTGCTGGGGCGCAGGTTGAAGGTGGGGATTTGATCGTCAAAATTGAACCCCTTTAATTTGTTCTCGAGATTCCTCGTTATTCTTGCTTTTTTGGTCCAATTCTTGCAAACCATCTCCTTTTCAAGTATCCTATCACATATAGTTTTCTATTCGATTTTTGCTTTTATCAGGGACGACTTCATGAGTGTGTTGAAAATTTTGAAGGGCCATAACGAAGGCAATGAGATATCTCTAAATGGCGATCGATTTGCGCTTGGTAGAAATCCCGATTGCGCGGTTATTATTCCTATTACTTCCGTTAGTAGAGAACATGCTTTCATTCTTAGGGTTCAAGGGCAGTATTTTCTTGAAGATAATAAAAGTCGTAATGGTACTTTTTTAAACGATCAGCAGATCACGGGTAGAGTTCCACTTAAAAACAATGATCAAATTCGCATCTGTGATTTCATTGCTGCCTTTCAGTCCAAAAGCGGCGCCGATCAGGCTGCAATCGATATGGATGATGATAAGGGCGAAGATACATCCAGCACCGTTCACGCAACGATTAATGCAAGTAGTCAGCAGTTGCTGGAAACACAACCTGCCGAAAAACTCCGGCTGTTGCTGGAAATTACCAGTTCGCTAAGTAAGGTGCTGGAACTGGACAAGCTTTTGCCGACTACCGTTGATTGCATGTTTCAATTGTTCAAACAGGCGGATCGTTGTTTTATCATCATGGGTGATACGAACACGAACAAGTTTATACCCCGCGTTATCAAAACCCGTAGGCCACAAGACGAAAGCAGCGCTCGATTCAGCAAAAGTATTGTTAAACAGTGCTTGGAGCAGAAGCAGGCGTTTTTGAGTGATGATGCCAGCCAAGATAGCAGGATGCAAACCAGCCAGAGTATTGTTGATTTTAAAATCCGTTCGGTGATGTGCGTGCCATTATGTGGTGTTGCTGGGCAGGCTTTTGGCGTTATTCAGGTCGATACCCAAGATCGCAGCAAGAAGTTTACCCAAGACGATCTTAAATTACTTTGGGGCGTTGCAAATCAAGCAGGCGCAGCAATGGAAAATGCCAAATTCCATCAAAGCTCCCTTTTGCAGGAGAGAATCAGGCGCGATCTTGAACTTGCTAACCAAGTTCAAAAAAGCTTTCTTCCTGTAGGGTTTCCGGAGATTCCAGGCTACGACTTTGCTGCTCATTACCAGCCAGCACAAGAAATTGGTGGCGATTACTATGGGTTTATTCCCATGTCTGGTAATCGTATGGGCGTTGCGGTTGGCGATGTTGCAGGCAAAGGTATTCCCGCTGCTCTTCTGATGGCTAAGCTTTCATCGGAAACACGACTGGCGCTTCTAATGGAACCAACACCCGCTGAAGCCATTTCCAAACTTAATGATGTTCTTTACCCACACACCAGCCAGCTCGATCGCTTTGTTACTTTAATTCTTGCTGTATTAAATCCGGATCACAAGGTTACCGTGGTTAATGCAGGCCATATGGCACCGATTATTGTTAAGGGTGATGGGTCTCCTCCTTATGATTCTGTAAGCCTTGATACTGCGGGCGTCATGTTGGGTATTCTTGATGGCTATCCCTATGAATTCGCTGAATTTCAACTGGAACCCAATCAATGTATGATCCTTTATTCCGATGGTGTTCCAGATGCCATGACTGTTGGCGATGTGCCTTTTGTTAGTAAGGAAAGAAATAGGGATGGATTGCGGGATTGCCTTATTGGAGTTACTGATACTTCTGCTAAAAATGTGCTTAGCTGTATGGTGGAAGCAATCAAAAAGCATACGGTGGGTAGGCTTTATCCACACGATGATATCACGATTGTTACTGTTCATCGCAAGGCTTAATCGTTGTCCAAACTTGATTTTTCAGGATCTTAATGCCCACTTTTACTGAACCAGAAGTTGTAAATGATACGAGGATTTTGCCTCCTTATCATGTCATATTACTTAACGATGATGATCATACTTATGAGTATGTGATTCATATGCTGCAAACTTTGTTCGGCCATCCCCAGGAAAGAGGCTTTCAGCTTGCAGTTGAAGTCGATAAAAAGGGCAAGGCGATTGTTTTCACCACTTCCAAAGAACACGCTGAATTTAAGCGTGATCAAATCCATGCTTTTGGGGCCGATCCTCTTAGTAGCAAAAATTGCAAAGGCTCGATGAGTGCGGTCATCGAGCCTTCGTTTTGATTCACCTTTTCGCTTTTGGGTTCTTATGATCCAAAGCGAATTTTCAGTAATGCTGAACTTACTGCGTTTCTTACATTTGAATCTTCATCATTTAATGATTTTTGAAGCTTTGGTATTTGTGCTTCTGACAACTTCCCAAATTTTCCTAATGTTTCCGCTGCCTTGATTCGTACCTTCGGTTCTTCCGATTGAAGGTTTTTTGCTACTTCACCAAGCGTAGGAGAACCATCGGTTCCTAAACTTACCGCTGCGTTCATCATTGCAATCCTAGAATCAGAGTCGCCATTTGCTATCATCTTTTCAAGTGATGGAAGTGCTTTCAACCCTTCTTTCCCATACTTTTTTAATGCGTTGGCTGCTGCAATTCGAATGTCGAGGTCTTCTTCAAGAAGGCATTTTGCCAACACAGGTACTGCAATTTCAGGTTTCAAGGGTGCGGAACGGCCAAGGGCTCTAACAGCGGCATACTTGACCATCAAATTGGTATCTGTGGTCGCTACACTCGCAAGTTTTCTAAAGAGAAAGAGATCTTTATCGTTGATGATTCTTGCAGTGATGTCAGGCATGCTTAAAAAACCTTCAACAATATCAATTCCGTTCAATCGGACTCGTAAATTTGGGTCAGATAAAACCATGATCAAGTCTTGAACGATTTCTTTGAATTCATTTCCTTCGGGAATGATGTCATGGGTGATTAATTTAGGATTAGGATTTGGGGCATTCCCTGCAAGTACATCAAGTTTATTTAAAATCGATTCAAACTCAATTAGCTTTTTGCGAATAACCACAAGATCTTCAACAACATCCAAGCTGGCGACTCTAACTACAACATCTGCTTCGAAGTTTGTCGCATGATCAGTTAATTCTCGCATATTATCACGAAATGAATTGATCAAGGATAATTCGAATGCTAGGCCATCGCGAAAGCTTTTTGTTCGCTGCGCTATGATATCGGGCCTTTCTAGCATGGTCATTTCTGCTTCCCGGGTGGGAATAATATAATCCACTTCTGCCAAGGTTGAAGTTGCCTGCTTGCATGCCAGTGTTCCTTGTTCTCTTACAATATAATCCTTGTCTTTAAGAGCACGAACACCTAAAGGGAAGCATAATTTGCTGGTCGTTAGAAGATCATTTATTAAGTCTAAATTATCTCTTTCGCGTACTACACGGATTTGCTTGAGCAATTGGCTTACCGTTGCCAACCTTGTTTTAAGGCTTTCGGCAGCAGCCCGTCGGATTGCCAAGGTATTAGCGGGTTTTATTTCCATCAGATCTGAAATGGTCTGTGCAAATAAATCAGATTTTGACTCTATTTTTCCTAATGCTGATACTGCTGCAATTATCAGTTTTGGGTTCTTGGTTTTGGTTAATAATGCCAATTGAGGAGATAGGGTGCTAAGTTCTGCCCTTAAGAAACGGCTTCTTTGTGCAATTTGGTCCAGTGATTCTGAAGTTTCGTCAACAAGATTAGCTGAAGCAGTTTCACCAATTAAAATTGCCAAATCCATTCTTGCATCGTCCTGACCATCTTTCAATAATTGAAGACCATTCGTTTTGAATTTTTGGATAACCGCGGTTCGAACTTCACCGTTAATGTCTGCAATCCTTTTGTTTCCCTCGATGTATTGCCATTCGGGCATTAATATGATTTTGCTTAAATCACCTAAAGCGTTTGTTTTGTTGAGAATGATTAAAAGTTTGGTTTTTCGGTCTTCATCGCCTCGATTTAAAAAAGTTCTTTTAAATAATTCTGTGGGATCTATCGGGAAGGGATCTGCTTGAATCAATGAATTCAAGCAAAGCGTAATAAATAATCCCAAGAGAATGCTTTTTTTTGAGCAAGGAAGTAATTGCATGTCACACCTTCGTTAAAATTGCCGAATTCACCTACCTAGTAATATTGCCCAGAAATCTCGGTGATGCTATTTCTCTTGCATAATTAACTTTAATATAAGCTGTGAACAAATGCCCTAATCCCTACAAAACTAATCAAGATTCCCGTAACATTCATTATTTTCGACATAATCCTTATAATTTAAAGTGTTTTATCGCAAGGAGAATCATTCATGGAGTTATTTTATTATGCTGCTTTACCCATTGAATTTTTTAAATCGTTCACGGTTTAACTTCTGGTTGAGAAATAATGAACCGCAAAGCCTGCAAGAAAACCTACTGAAAACGCCATCACTATGATTATGATAACCTTTTTCGATTTCAGCAATTTTCTCCATGTTATTGTGCCTAAGGCGTTTTGGCTATCTGCCGGACTTAATTGCACAACATCATATAGGGGATTTTCATCATCGAATTCGTCAAAATACACAGGAGGGGGTGGTGGAACAGGCAAATCTTTTGTTGGGGACCCCAAGACCATATCTGGGTTCATTGATTCCAAGGCGTTTTCTTTTACTTTTACCAAAGGCTTTTTTTCAGGAACAACTGCTGCTTCTGGTTTTATTTGCGCAGGCGTTGCATTGCCTTCTGTAAGGGTAGGCACCCTCACATATTTATAGCAAGATGGGCACTGCACTTGGAGCCCGCCTTTCTTGCGGGTGATACTAAGTTTGGAATCACAGTACTTGCATCTGAAATGAATTGGCATTGTTTTTCCCTATATAAGAATAACTTTAACATCGAAACATGTTAAAATTATTACTGTTCATTAATTGTTTATAATAGCCTTATGCTCAGGATTGTAATAATGTTTTTTAAAATTAGAGATGTTTTGGCCCAATGGGTTTTCAAATGAAATTTACTTTAAGGATTCTTTCTCTTGTTTTAATCGGTTTAGTGCTTTGCTGCTCTGTTTTGGCAGATATTGTAATTTTAAAAGATGGTTTTATTCTCCAAGGCATGGTGAAGCGTGAAAGTGTAACCGAATTTGACCCTGTAAGCAAAGAACCCGTGGTTATCCCCAAAGGTTTTTACATGGTCGATGATGGTGCTAGGCGCATTTATTTTAACCCCAATTTAGTTCGTACTCTTGATAAACGCGATTCTATCCAAGAAGAACGATGGATTCATAACAAAGCAATTTATATTCCAGGTGGAAAAGGCGCCCCCCCATTCTGGGCTGAAGTTGAAGCCACGGATTGGGATTCTAAATGGGAGCGAACCTATAAATACCGCAGTCCGGTAGGCGTGGTGGGGGTTTTTCAACACATATCAAATCTCTCCTCCTACGCCATCAGAGTAGATGCAACCAGCAAGTTCGTATGGAGTTCGATGTACTTAACTCAGGAAATCGGTTCGCAAAAAGTTATCAGTTTGATTAAATCCCATCCTGATTTTCAAAACACCGCTAAAGTCAAGCCTGAAGAAATGGCGTCCCGCAGGTTTAAGCTTGTTGATTTTCTTGCTCAGGCGGGATGGTTTGAAGATAGTGAAAAAGAACTCAAATCTTTGGTTAAGGATCTTCCCGAGCATAAAGAACGCTGCGATAAAACCCAGGAAGTAATCGATTCCCTTAAAGGTAGGGAAAGGCTTGAAAAAATTAAACGGATCATTGGGGCAGGCAGACTTGCAGAAGCGAGAAAACAGCTTGATTCATTCCCCATGGCAGAGGCTAAAGATAAAATACTTACCGAAATTCAATCCTTGCAATCCAAACTTGAGAAAGCTTTGGAACAATTTCTCCTTGCTCAAAAAAATCTTTCCTACCTTTCTTCTGCTCTTTCAGAAAAAAAATCTGATCCCATTCTTATCAAAGCAATTGATATCCTGCAAAAAATCATTACGGAAGAATCCATCGATAGACTCGACGCTTTTTTAAGTATTTCAAAACAAAAAACAAACGATGGGACAACCGCAACTCTTGTTGAGTTGGAGAAAACTGCATCTCTCGCTATTAGCGGTTGGGTTATGGGTAATTCCGCAGCAGATCCCAACCCCATTTCTGCCAAAAGGCTTTGGCTTACAAGATCTTTTATCATTGATTTCATCAAGGCGGAAAATTCTACTTTACGAAAAACAGCATCAGATTCGTTTTTAAATAAATACCCTGCTGCCAAACCTGAAGAAGTCGGGCAGGTTTTGTTGCAAACGATTCTTCCAACAGAGGCGAAATCTTCGGGCAAAGTTTTTGAAAAAGAACTTCTCTCAGGTAAAAGTAGGGGTGCTAAATATTCCATGCGCTATCCTGCAGATGCCAACCCTAATAGGCTTTATCCGCTATTGATTGTTTTTCCAGGTACCAATGAATCGGTTGATTCAATGCTGGAAAAATGGGCCCCGCTAGCTGATGAGTATGGCTTTATTCTGCTTGGTTACCATTACCAAATTGGGGGCGTTGGTTATGCTTTTTCTGAAAAAGAACATTTTGCTATCCTTGATGTTCTTCGCGATGCACGGTTAAATTCTCCCGTTGATCCAGATAAGGTTTTTCTTTTTGGTTATGAACAAGGTGCTTCCGTTGCTTTCGATATTGGGTTATCGCATCCTGATCAATTTGCTGGCGTTATTCCCATGAGTTCCACTGTCCTTGATATATTTATTGAAAAGTATTGGCGCAACGGTCAGTATTTGCCTTTTTATGTGGTTAATGGCGATCGATCGGGTGATACCAATCTTAAGACTCGTCAACTTTTTACGAATTGGATGCCCCGTGGTTATCCTTCGATTTGGACCCAATATAAAGGGAGAGGAACGGAATTTTTTCGTGCAGAGCTTCCATTGATTTGCGATTGGATGCGAGGTAAATCGAGGGTCTTTCCTATGAATCAATTGGGGTCTGATGGGGGAGGGTCTATTCTAGGCAATGAATTTCAATCAACTCGCTTTTGCGATAATCAATTTTATTGGATTGGTTCTGAAACCATAAATGAAAACAGGCTCAACTACGCCCAATCTTGGAAGCCTAATCTTCAACCTGCTAGCTTCTTTGTAAAATCGGATGTTGCTACCAACAATATTATAATCAAAACTTATGGTATGAAAAACTTCTATCTCTTGTTTGGTAAGAATTCCAAAGGAGAATCACAAATCGATTTTGATAAACCTGTTTCTGTTACTTCTAATTTAATCTCCAAGTGGAACGGGAAGGTAACTCCTTCTCTCGATACCCTGATGGAAACTTTTCTCGAGACTGGCGATAGAAAAAATCATGTTTATGCTAAAGTGCTAATCAAACCTTAAATAAAAAAGGGGACTGTCAAACAGTCCCCTTAAACCAAATAAGTTTTACTTAAACTTTAATTACAGACAAAATGGTGATGTCTTCGTTTGGAACATCTCCGTGCCCCATTTTGTTCCCGGTTTGCACGCCTTCGATGGTATCGAGGATTTCCATTCCGGAGGTAACCTTGCCAAACACGCAGTAACCAGCGCCATCGCCTGAATTGGCTCTGTTTAAAAAATCATTATCTTTGACATTAATAAAAAATTGACTGGAAGCGCTATCGGGATCAGGTGTACGGGCCATGGCAATAGTGCCCCTCAGATTGGTCAGCCCATTGAAGGATTCATTTTTAATGTTTCCTTTGGTTGCTTTCTGTTTCATTCCTGGGTTAAAACCACCACCCTGAATCATGAATTTCTTAATGACCCGATGAAAAATGGTACCGTCAAAAAATTTGTCTTCCACATAAGACAAGAAGTTTGTGACGGTGATTGGTGCAGCTTTTTCATCTAGTTCGATAGTGAATTCGCCCTTGGATGTATTAATCTTAACACTTGGATTTGCCATGATATATTTCTCTTTCTTAATGGGGATTATTTAACACGGGTTACGGATTTGATGACTACATCTTTGGTTGGCACATCGCCAATTTGCCCTTGAATAGACATAGTTTCGACTTTACGGATTTTGTCAACCACATCCATGCCGTCGATAACCTTGCCAAACACGCAGTATTTTGGTTGGTCAAGTTTGGCATTGTCTACAGTGTTGATGAAAAATTGACTTGTTGCACTATCTAAAACACTGGTACGAGCCATTGCGATTGAACCACGAACATTGGAAAGCCCGTTGCCTGACTCATTCTTGATGGGGGCTTTGGTTTTCTTTTGTTTCTTTTCGAAGTCTGAAATCGCTTTGGCGTCTTGAAGGCCTGTTTCAAAGCCGCCACCTTGAATCATGAAGTCTGCAATAACACGGTGAAAAATGGTGCCATCGTAAAACTTATCATCTACATAGGAAAGGAAGTTTTTTACGCTGATTGGTGCAGCACTTTCGTTAAGTTCAACCTTGATATTGCCAAGGGATGTTTCAATATTGACAACGGTTCTTTTTTCTTGGGCAAAGGCACAGGAAGTGAAAGAAACTGTTAAAGCTGCAAAAAGCGACATGGCTAAAGATAAACGCATAGCTTAAACTCCTGAAGAATGGTTAATGATTGGGGAAATAATAGCAGTTTTCTTAGTGGTTGTCTTCCCTCAAATCATAAAAGTTTTAAACGCTACATTTTTTTTATAGATGCTTGTGTTTTTTACCATCCTTTCGCTAAACTTATCATAGATACTTATAGCTTAAGGAGATAAGCAATTTCATGTTGCCACTTGATACGATCGAAAAACCAGCGCCAGGCAAACGATTGCCCTCATGGATGAAAAAACAATTTCCTGTGGGCAATGAAAATTCGTTCACCCAATCATTGCTGGACGAACTAAAACTTGAAACAGTATGCGAAAACGCGCGTTGTCCAAATAGGGCAGAGTGCTATTCGCGAAAAACCGCAACCTTCATGGTGCTGGGGAATGTTTGTACCCGACCCTGTGGTTTTTGCTCTGTCCCCAAGGGTGAGCCCCTTCATGTGGAAGATGATGAACCCGAGCGCGTTGCAGAAGCTGCATTTCGTTTAGGTTTGCGTTTTGTTGTCATCACTTCGGTTACCAGAGATGATCTTCCCGACGGTGGCGCTGATCACTTCCGCAAATGTATTCTTGCTGTTAGAAAAAAAACGGGCGCTGCTGTCGAAGTTCTTACTCCAGATTTTCAAGGTGATATGTCTGCTGTTGATATTGTGCTATCTGCTGATCCCGAAGTCTTCAACCACAACATGGAAACTGTTCCAAGGCTTTATAAAAAAGCCCGGGGCAGGGCAATCTATGAGCGAAGCCTTGCTGTTCTCCATCACTCAAAAAAAACCAAACCCCACATTGTTACTAAATCAAGCATCATGCTTGGCATGGGCGAAACCAACGACGAATTGATGGAAGTTTTTGCTGATCTCCGAACCGTAGATTGTGATACGCTTACCTTGGGTCAGTATCTTTCTCCAACCTTAAAGCATATGCCTATTGCCCGGTTTGTTCCACCTGAAGAGTTTGATTACCTTGCAGTTCTTGCCCGATCTTTAGGCTTTAAGAAAGTGGTTGCGGGGCCTTTTGTTCGTTCCAGTTACCATGCAGATGAAATGGCTGAAGTAAATCTTCATCCTGTTAATACCCATTAAATTACGAGATCAGTTGCCAATGCCTAAGGGACTGTTCGTGAGTATGGATGGCTTGGATGGTTGTGGGAAATCCACGCAAGTAAGAAATCTTGCCGATCGCCTCAGCGATTTGGGCTTTAAATCAACAACATGTGTTGACCCAGGTGGTACAGAAATCGGAAAGACTTTGCGTGAAATTCTTCTGCACCATAAATCTCATATTGCGACCCGATGCGAAGCTCTTTTATTTATGGCAAGCAGGGCTCAACTTGTTGACCAAGTTATCCTGCCCGCACTCGAAAAGGGCGAGGTTGTTATTTCCGACAGGTATCTACTTGCCAACATTGTGTATCAAGGATACGCAGGCGGTTTAGATTTAGATCAACTTTGGCAGACAGGTTTGTTGTCTACGGGTGGATTAATTCCTGATATTACTTTCTTACTAGATCTTCCCGTTTTGGTTTCACGCCAAAGAGTAGGTAAGCCATCGGATCGATTGGAACAACGATCAGATGAATATTTTGAAAAAGTAAGGATGGGCTTTTTATCCGAAGCAAAGATTGGTAGACAGAAAATCAAGGTTGTTGATGCACTGAAATCCGTAAGCATTGTCGGGGATTTAATATTTGCAGAAGTGAAAAACTTGCTCGATACCCGTAGCGCTTAATAATTCACCTTTTTAGAGAAAGGTTTTCTTTGTCCTGGAAAGATATCGTAGGCCATGAAAGCCAGATTAAATACATGCTCCAAGCCTGGAAAACAAACAAGCTTGGGCAGGCTTACTTTTTCCATGGCCTTGATGGCGTTGGGAAACGAACCCTTGCCATTGAATTTGGAAAAGCCCTCTTATGTACATCCAACAGCACTTTTGAAGCTTGTGGATTATGCCCCTCTTGCAAATTAGTTGAAGCTGAGAATCATCCGGATTTACAGGTAAATGGCTGCCCCAAAGAAGTGCATGAGTTTCCCCGTGAATTAATGAAAGAAATTCTCGAAGGGTTTTCTTTTAAAGCTTCTCGGGGTGGTGCGAAAGTTCTGGTGATTGACGATTGCGATCTTTTAAATGAAGAATCGGGCAATATTTTTCTCAAATCTTTAGAAGAACCGCCCCCACATTCCATCATATTTTTGATCGGTACCAGCCTAGAGCGCCAGCTAGAAACGATTCTTTCCCGCTGCCAAAAATTGGCCTTTCATGGTTTGAATCAAAGCGAAATTGCAAAGGTGTTTTCGAATAATCAAATCGAAGGAAGTTTCGATTTAAATAAAATAGCCAGTGCTTGTGGCGGGTCTGTTTCCCAGGCGATCATGTTGACCAACCCTGAATTTTCCCAAGTGGAAGATTCATTTTTCGCTGAAATTGTTATGCCGATGCCTGATCCCGTTAAACTCGTTAAAATGGTGATGGATTTTATCGAAGGTGCTGGAAAGGAAACTTCTGGCCAAAGGGTTAGAGCTAGGTGGTTGGTTCATGACACACTTTCCTGGTTGCGTAATCAGATCGTTACGGGGGATTCATTGCACCGCCATCGGTTCCTGTTGCCTGCAGCAGTCAATATCGAAAAAGTTATGGCTATGTTAGAGGCTTGTTTTCAAGCAGAAAATCAAATTCAAAGAAGAGTCCAGCTTAGCCTTACGGTTCAGTGGTGGGTTGACGGGTTGATTTGGGCTGATTCGCTAGCTGCGTTTGATTCCCGTGTTGGTGCTCTCTAATCAAAATTCAATTAAATGGGTTATTGTTTCTTTCCAAGAGATGAACAACTTCATGTTTGTTTCCAACAATTGTTGGCAATGAATCAAGAAAGAACAATTTTTTGAGTCATCGTTTAGAAGGTGAATATCTTTTTGATTTTGCGTGGAAGATTGAACGAATGCAGTCTCTTCGATTTGAAAATGTAAATCGTTAATCATTCCTAAAATCTTTTGACCTTTTCTAAGGGCTTCATAAAGAGGAAGTGCGATTTCAAAAGGGATGGCATCTCCCATGATTTCCAACCCATAGCGCAGGAATTTGATTTTAAGCCTGAACGCATGTAAACCTTCTTTTGAATCAATAACGGTGTTGATATTAGTTTTAAATTCGTCAACTATTTTCATAAGGCTTAGTTTGGACCATTCAAAAAAACTAGTTGATGCAGGTTTGTTTTCTGATGTGATTAGTTTGGAGCTGGTTTTTAAGAGGCGAAATACAAGCTTTTCAGCTTTTACATTGAAGAATTTTAGAGCATCTTTTTCAAAACTAATTCGGTTGGCCCAAAGAAATCCCTGTAAAAACGGTTTGCTGTTTTCTGGAGTTGATTCCTTATTGTATTTGTTGCAGGCTTTGTAAAAAACATCCCAGTTACGCATCGGACCAAAATGATCCATCAGTTTTTTTGTTCGAATTTGAACTTTTGCCAACATTTTTCTAGGTGCCACTTGCTTGAATAATTTAATTGCAGTAGTCAACTTCCTGCTAGCAACTCTTATCTTATGTACCAATTTGGGTGATAAATTCTCGCTTCTGTTTTGCGTATCTAATACCTTGGCGAGGGATTGAAGCCTCGTTATCAAAATATGTTTGCAACCATCGTTAAGAGAGGTTGAAGAATTTATTTCAGGTTGCCAAGGGTTGGTTGATTGTTTGTTTTTCATGATTGAAAGAGGGGTTTGCTGACCTGGAATTGTTCATTCGGTTTCATGAAATACTGATTATCTATACCAAGATCTTCCTGCATTAAAATAGATTTTATTAACAGGGCCGTAGCGGGAGAAGTTTGTAACCCTTGGCGAAAATGCCCCGCAGCGAAATATAAGTTATCTGATTCGGGTGATTTTCCTATTAGGGGTGAATTTTTGCTGCATCCCGGTCTCAGGCCTGACCAATGGTCGATAATTTTTGCATTGTTAAGCTGTGGGATAAGATCGCATGCCATTTTAAAAAGATAGTCTTTCCCTTCAGAAGTAGTGCTTCCGTTAAAGCCCACATCTTCTTCTGTGGATCCCACCAATACCAAACCTTCCCCTCTTGGGACAATGTAACATTTTTCTTTGAGGATGATTTCTTTGAAGGGAAGAGAGGTTTGCATTAAAAGCATTTGTCCCCTGATTGGGAAAATGTGCGTATCAATTTTTTCTTCTTGTAAAAAATCACCTGACCATGGCCCTGCAGTAATAATGAACTGTCCTGCATTAAAAACACCACTTCCCGATTCTAAACCGATAACTTGCTGGCCTTTTTTTATTAACCCAGTTATTTTGCAATCATTGTAAAATCGAACTCCAAGTAATTTGCATGCTTCTGTCAAAGCTTTTAAATGCCTTGGATTTCTTATTTGTGCCATCTCTGGGAAATAAGTCGTCTTGCAATGTTTTGGATCAAGATGAGGAGCTAAAGATTTTAAATTAATTTCAGATATTCTTTCAAAATTAATGTTTTCATTGGCCCAAGCTTGTTCATTTGTTTCGTCATAACACGAAGTTAGTTCCAAACCACCACATTTGAAATACCCATTATTTATGTTGGTGAATTGGAGGAGTTCAGAAGATAAAACTGGGAAAAGTTGACTACTTTTCGCCCTCAACCAATCTGCGGGGTTTGCTGCGAGATCCGGATTTCCCGGAGGAATAATTCCAGCGCCTGCCCACGATGCTTTTCGATAACCTAAAAACTGATCTATCAAGCTTACCTTTATCTTGTTTCTTGCAAGTTCGTAGGCGGTATTTAGCCCAATGACTCCTGCGCCAACGATAATTACATCTTGTGAATCCATATTGTTTTTATAGGGAAATAAGCCTTATGTTTCCGAACGATTATTGAGTAAAATCCTAGTATTCGTAAAATAATATTTTACATAACTTCGATAGGATGGCATCTGTGGCATTCGATTTGCATACTTTGGAACTGTTGCAGTTCCCAAAAATCCGGGAAATGACAGCCTCTTATTGTTTCACATCCTTGGGAAAAGAACGCGCTTTTCAAATGAATTGGGTTGATAGTTTTGATGTTTTGCGTGATGAAATCCTTCTTGTTACCGAAATGGTTAAAAGTCTTTCTTTAGACCAAGCCCCTCCTTTTGCAGGCTTATCAGATATTCGTATATTGGTTAGGCGTGCATCCATCGGTTCGCAACTCACCGCCGAGCAACTCCTGCAAATCTCGGATGCTTTGGTATGTACGGGGCATATGTATCGTTATCGTATGCGATTGCACGAAACGCTTATGACTTTATCTGAATTACTTGCGCCTGTTGATGATTTAAGCCTTACCGCAAAAATGATCCAGGGTTGCATTGATCCAAGAGGTCAGGTTTTGGATATGGCAAGCCCAGAACTTGGTGCAGTTCGCTTGAAAATTTCGGTAATTGAAGATGCGATCCAGGTACAGATCAGGAAAATAATTGCGGACCCTGAAATCAAGAAAATCCTGCGTTATCCGAATGCAACTTTCAGTGGTGATCATTGCGTTTTGCCTATCCCAGCTAATCACAGGATGAAAATTCAGGGGGTGGTTCATCGTACCAGTAGTACGGGAGATACGCTTTATATTGAACCCGCGCGTGTTGCAAAACTTAGTTCTGAAAGGGCAGTTTTAAAAGCTGCCGAACTTCGTGAGATAGGGAAAATTTTGCGTAGGCTTAGCTCTGAAGTCGGGAAAATCGCTATCCCAATTACGGATTCGCTCGAGATTCTGGCACATGTTGATCTGGTTTATGGGAAAGCTAAATTCTCTAACGCTTTTCTCATGGTTCCTCCAATCATAGACAAAGGTTCGTTGCTTTTACTTAAACAGGCACGCCATCCTTTGGTCGAAGATTTGTTGAACAAACAAAGTCTTTTGGTAACTTCTTCCGGGGAACCAAAAAAGATTGTTCCCATTGATGTCACCTTGGGAAGTGATTACCGCCTGCTGGTGATTACCGGCCCAAATACTGGCGGGAAGACCATCTCGTTAAAGACAGTAGGTCTTTTGACAGTAATGGCGCTATCAGGAATGCATATTCCGGCTTTGGATGGTTGCGTAATTCCCAAACTGGAAAATGTTTATGCAGATATCGGAGACGAGCAAAGCATCGAGCAGTCGTTAAGTACTTTTAGTTCTCATATCTCAAGAATTTCAGAGATATTTAAAAAGGTAGGTGGAAAAAATCTTGTTCTTTTGGATGAAATGGGGGCCGGGACAGATCCGATCGAGGGCGCTGCATTGGGGCGCGCAATTCTTGATGGTTTGGGTGAGAAAAATTGTCTTGGCATGGTTACCACACATCTTGGTGATTTGAAAACTTACGCTCTTGAGCATGATTTTGCCCAAAATGCCGCTGTCGAATTCGACCTCGAAACATTACGACCAACCTACCGACTGTTGACAGGCAGGTTTGGCAAAAGTAATGCATTGAGAATTGCTAAGCGTCTTGATTTTCCGATTGAGTTGTTAAGGAAAGCCCATCGGCATCTTAAAAAGAAACGGAAAGGGAGAAAGTTGTTGAAGTTGCAAAGGGAAAAGCAAGAAGTATCAGATGAGCATGGGCTTATTTTGCAAGCGGAAGTTGAAGCAAGGAAGCAGGATATATTAATTAAACAACAAGAGTTTGCAAAACAACGCGAGTTAGAAAAAGCACAAATATTAGCTAACTTTCGTTTGCAATTGAAAGCAGGAGATATCGTGTTGGTTCAAAGGTTTGACAAGCAAGGCCGTGTTGTTCGTGTTGATGAAAAAAAAGGCCAAGTCAAAGTAAATGTGGGTCTAGGAGAATGGGAGATTCCCATGGATGAAATATTCCCACTTGCTCAAAAAGACTAAGCTCCTTCAGTGATAAGTTCGTGAATTATAAAGGTTTTATTTGCGAAATCGTGCTGGTTTCGATTGCTTTGTATCCTATAAGATTTAACAATTCAGGTTTTACTTTTCCGAGATAACACAGCATTATTCCAACTGCCAACCCTTCGATGATTGCAAGGGGCAGATGAATCATACAAGTGATAAAAATGATTGGTTCCAGATTTGGAACTGCGCAAATTAGCATCGTTGTAGTATGTAAAAGTATGGTGAAAAGTACACCTAGCAAGCCAATGAAAAATCCTAAGGCAAAGAGCATACCATTTCTTGATTTAAATAAAACCCAAGTCGCAATCATTGATCCAATTGTAAATCCAAAAAGTGATATAGGGGAAGCTATATACAAAAAGACATGATTCAGGATTTCAGATTTTTCATCATATTTAAATTGCCAGACGAGCATAAGAATACCAGAAATGGCTGCAAAAATACTGGTGATGATAATGGAGAAACAAACGGATAATTGGATGGTAGGTTTGCCTTGCAGAAGAGGCTTTTGAATGATTTTTGCAAAATGGCTTATGAATAGTGCCGGGATGGTCATGACGCATATGTTGAGCCCAAGGGATAGAAAGCCGCCATGGGCGAAAAGTAACGATTGCAAAAACAAAGCAGGAGCGATTGCAAGGACAGCGCGCTGGCCTAGGATTACGCCGATAAGGCCGTTAAGAAGGAGGTGCGTTTTAGGCCCACCCGGGACTTGGATCGGAAATAAGCTTGTCAGAAAAAACACCGCGGTCAGTAAAGATATTTTTGGGATTTCGTCGTTAGAGAGGTTTCTACTTCCTAAAAGCAGTAAAAGGAGCGCGATGCACCAGCCTGTAATAATTCCAGGCCCTTGGATTAATCCATCGGGCAAGTGAACTCCAAAGATAGGTTCGAAAAAATACATTAGTGTTGGTTAGGGGTTAGGTAACGGATTGACAAAATACCAAAAGGTGCTTCGTTGCTTAATGACGATTGTTGTACTGTTTTTCATTATTTCTGTTTCTTTACCTTCTGTAGTAATACCCCACCAGCCGGATTCTGGAGCAGAAAATGTTACAACTCCAGAATCTTCTGCTTTTGTAGTAAAAGTAACGAGTTCATCTGGAGGAAGGTTTTTGGGCGGGACTGGATTCCATTTTTCTATTTCAAACATCCATCCATTCGGTGGCCCTAGTTTTTTTCTTGCCTGTTCATTTATTTGAAATCGAGCGACCATGCCTGGTAAAATGCCATATGGTCTCGAAAGTGGCATGAGCTCAAATTCGGTTCTTGGCTCTGCATCCCAATTATTTTGAGTTTGAACATGCACTACAACCTTGATAGTGTCTTGAATATATTTTTTTTCTGTTGTCATCCAAACTGGTTGTGATTTTGCAATGACAATGTAGTCACCCCTATGTTCCATTTTAAAATCACCTTTGAAATAAAGGGTTTCTTTGTCTGCTATTTTTTCTTTAGCGAGTTTGAATCGATCGGTGATATCGATTGATTGGCCTTTGGGATTGATGATGATTACTTTTTCAGGTTTAAGGGCATCTTGTAATTCACATTCAAAGGGATGTCCAAATTTGAAGTTTAGAACCACCGTGTCATCTTTTTGATAGGTGGTTTTTTCTGGAATTAAAATGTGATAATGCGCAGAAGAGTAAGTTGCCAAAAACAGTATAAAAAATATTGAAAGAATCCTGCGCATCTTTATGCCTCCATTTAAATAGCTATGATCAATACAGTGTAGTAAGAAATTGCTGTAGGTTCATGTATTTAATTTTCAGATTTCATTTTGATAAAATGTCCCAGATGCTCTTTGAAGAAGTCACTAAGTTTTGGCAAGGAGAAGTCTTCAGGCTTTCGGAATTTTAAAACTATGACATCCATTTCATTGCGATGCTCGATTAATTCTTGCTCAAAGCCAATTCCTTTTGCCATATCCAGATTAACTTTCCCGCTAGGCCCAGAAAGTCTTACTTCTAAAAATTCGTTTCCTTTGGTTTTAACCATCATCCAACTATGAGTAACACCTTTTACTCGGAATGTAACGCAGTCTCTATTATCCCATTGTATTTCGAGATTTTTACCGGATTTACCTGCGCAATCGAGTATGTCTTGCAAAATATTTCTATCCCAGTAAAGCTTTTTACCAATTGGGAATCCCTTCTCCCCTAGATGCCATTTGTCTCCATGAAGTTTCCAAGGCATCAGATCTTCAGGTTTTAGCGACAAACGCTTGATATGATCAAGGTGTGCTGCTGTTGCTGAATCGATAAAGCTTTTAAATTCATCGTTTTGGATTTCTGAAAGACGATGCACCAAGATGGTGATTTGTTGCCAAGGCGATTTTTTCAAGTTCCCAACCCGAACTCTTGATTCATTGCCATATATTTCAAGGCCTTCAGTGTTGTTTAAAGTTGGAATATCCAGGCTGGAGTTTAGTTCATCCTCATTGAAAGAGTTTTTGGGGACCCTGAAAACCAGTCGTAAAAGCCACTCGTGTCCGGTAAGGGCATGGCAAAACCAGGTAGCGGGTTTTCCTGTAGCGGTAAATTCAACAACACTTCGTTCAGTCCAATCTGCTGGCGCAAGAGCTTTTTTTGTTTGCAGCAGTTTATCTAGAAAC
>QWPF01000100.1 GCA_003671255.1 Planctomycetota bacterium
ATGCCTCAACAAAGGAAGCGGGATCAAAGGATTCAAGGTCTTCAATTTTTTCGCCAACACCTATAAATTTGACAGGAATATTTAGGCGCTGTTTGATGCTGAAAATTGAACCACCTTTTGCTGTGCCATCGAGCTTGGTAAGAATAATACCGGTGCAATGTACAACCTTCTGAAAATTTTCTGCTTGAAGTACGGCGTTCTGCCCAGTGGTAGCATCAAGAACCAAAAGAACTTCATGAGGGGAATTTGGAATAACTTTGCTTGTAACACGGTGAATTTTTTCAAGTTCGCGCATGAGATGGGTCTGCGTGTGCAGCCTTCCTGCGGTATCAACAATGACAAAATCAAACCCCTTGGCTCTGGCTTTGTCGCAGGCATCATGGGCAACACTTGCAGGATCGCTACCTGGAAGCCCCTTTACGATATCAACTCCAAGCCTCTCGCACCAAATAACCAATTGATCGATGGCTGCTGCTCTGAATGTATCGCAAGCTGCGACGAGCACTTTTTTCCCATCCCGACTTAAGAAACCAGCAAGCTTTGCAATGGAGGTGGTTTTCCCGGATCCATTAACGCCAGCGATCATGATAACTGTAGGTCCATCGGGATTGATTTTGATATCCCGGCCGCCTTCAATTTGCAAAAGACCTGCAAGATAATCGCGCACAAACAATTCGGTTTCCTTGTCGATTTCTTTGTCGAGGAAAGCTTGTTTCATTCGATCAACAAGGCCTGCAGTAGCTGCAGAGCCAACATCTGCGAGGTAGAGTTTCTTTTCAAGTTCTTTGAGAAAATCGTGGTCAACTTTTCCCTTGAGACGAAAAAGGCCTGCGACCCCTGCAAAGAGGTTTCTTGTTTTAGTGAGACCAAGTTTCAACTTATCTAAGAGAGCACGGAACATAGCCGGTTGCCTTCTGATCTGAGTTTGATTTTTTCAAGTTCAAGAATGGTGATGGAAGAAGAGCCAATGGTTCGCGGAGGAACCCCATGACAATCACTGCCACCGCCAATACAAAACTCAAGTTTGAGCGCCCACTCTTTCAATAATTTTCTACGATTCATTTTGAATCCAGGGTATTCAACCTCAATCCCATCCAAACCAAAACCTTTAAGCAAAGCGAGATCGCTGAGCGTTATATTTTCAGGAGGGTGTGCGAGCATGGAAATGCCACCTGCATTACGAATCAAATCACAAGCTTCCTGAATCGTAAGCCACGCATGATTATCGTCCTGAAAAAACCTCAAATGTTTCCAATAGGCATTTTGAATCGAATGAGCCTTTTTTTGATTTACGAGAATCTGGGCCAAATGGCGACTACCAAGCGCATAATCCGGGTTGTTCCATTGCACTTGAAGATCATCCATGACAGAACTTGGATCATTCACCCTGCCCTTCAAAAAGTCGATCATTTTTAAAAACCGAATTTTACGAATGGCTTTGTTGCGTGAAAGGCCTGCTTGAAAACTTGGATTTGAGGGGTCCATCATATAGCCGAGTAAATGATAAATTTTGGCATTAAAAAGGCAGGTTATCTCAACTCCGACAATCATTTCAGAACGGCCATGCTGAAAAGGTGAGTGGTGTGCAGCGGTGGTATCGTGATCTGTGATAGAAATAGCTTCAAGGCCAAGTTTACAAGCGGAAGCATAAACCGAATCGGGCGAACAAATACCATCGCTAAAAGTAGAATGAGTATGCAAATCAACGCGCCTAGTAGAGGCGTTTTTATAAAGGGACTGGCACAAAGAAGTAAAAGGCTGACCTTTAGGCATTTTCAGGTTTGGGGCGCTCGGTTGAACAAATCTTATCCAAGATACCGTTAACAAAAGAAGGCGAATCAGCAGTGCCAAACCTTTTGGCAAGCTCAATGGATTCGTTTAACACAACTTCAGAAGGAGTTTCTTTCTGATGGCTAAGTTCGAAAGTGCCAAGGCGAAGAAGGTTGCGATCAACTGCAGCCATACGAGGTAAACGCCAGTTCTCTGCGGATTGCACCAACATGGCATCAATTTGTGAAAGGTTCTGCATGGTTTGCTGGTAAAGCAGAAGGGCGAAATCCCTGCTGATTTGATCATTGATACGAGCAGTGATAAATTCCGCAACCTGCGCCTTCGAAAGAGAAGGGTTTAAATCAACCCTGTATAGAAGTTGCAACGCCACTTCGCGTGCTTTTGATCTTCGATATATCATAGTGTTAAAATTTTCGTTATTTGGGGAGCTTGGAAATCAGATCTGCCATTTCAATCGCAGTAAGGGCAGCTTCAAATCCTTTATTTCCAGCCTTGGCGCCTGCACGATTTATTGCCTGCTCTAATGTATCACAGGTAAGAACACCAAATATTACAGGCACGCCTGTTTGCAATGAAATACTTGCAATGCCATTGGCACTTGCGCCAGCAACATGATCGTAGTGATCGGTTTCGCCTTTAATAACAGCACCAAGGCAAATTATGGAAGAAAACTTTCCGGAACTTGCAAGCTTGCTGGCTACCAAAGGAATTTCATAAGAACCAGGAACACGGACCAAAGTTATGCTTTTATCTGCAACACCATGTCTGCGAAGCCCATCCAATGCACCTTCAACCAGCCGATCAACCACAGCTTGATTAAACTTGGCTGCAACAATTGCAAAAGTATGGCTTCCGGAATTAAAATGCCCTTCAAGAACATTCAAACTCATAACTTATCCCTTATTCTTCAAGGTTTGACTTCACCACTATAAGTTCATGCTATTAAGAAACTCATGATTAGTCTTGGTTTTTGACATTCGATTGATAAGCAATTCCATCGCTTCCACAGGATTCATATCGCTTAATACCCTTCGAAGCACATAAACCTTCCTAAGTTCATCCTCACCAAGAAGTAAATCCTCCTTGCGGGTCCCCGAACTGTTGATATCGATTGCGGGCCAAACTCTGCGGTCGACCAGCTTTCTTTCAAGATGGACTTCCATGTTGCCCGTACCTTTGAATTCTTCAAAAATAACTTCATCCATCCTCGAACCAGTATCAACAAGCGCGGTCGCGATGATAGTCAAACTGCCACCATCCTCAATATTGCGCGCTGCACCAAAAAACCTCTTGGGCTTTTGCATTGCATTCGCATCAATACCGCCCGACAAAATCTTTCCAGAACTAGGCATCTCAGAATTATAGGCCCGAGCAAGCCTGGTAATAGAATCAAGAAGTATCACGACATCTGTACCGTATTCCACCATTCGTTTCGCTTTTTCAATAACCATTTCGCAAACCTGCACATGGCGGGTAGCAGGCTCATCAAAGGTGGAACTTACCACTTCCGTATTTAACCCTTTAACCATGCGCTCCATCTCGGTAACTTCTTCAGGGCGCTCATCAATCAACAAAATAATGACATAGCATTCAGGATGATTTTTCAGAATACCATTGGCCATCTTCTGCAAAAGAATGGTTTTGCCAGTACGGGGCGGCGCAACGATAAGCCCGCGCTGCCCTTTGCCAATGGGTGCAACCAGATCAATTACCCTGCCACAAACTTCAGAGGGATCAAACTCAAGCTTCAATCTTTCAGTGGGATGAAGAGGGGTTAAATCCTCAAACATTACTTTTTGGTTGAGTAGAGAAGGATCTGCATAATTAATTGCTTCAACCCTGAGAAGGGCAAAATACTTTTCGTTTTCTTTTGGAGGCCGTATTTGCCCTGAAACAATAGTTCCGGTGCGAAGGCCAAACCTTCGGATCTGCGAGGGGGAAATATAAATGTCGTCAACGCAGGGCAAATAATTGTAATCAGGACTGCGCAGAAAGCCAAACCCATCGGGCAGGATTTCAAGCGTCCCTTCCCCCAGCATCAAACCATTTTGCTTCACCCGTTCCTTGATGATCAAAAAGACCAAATTCTGCTTGGGCAACCCTTCAACTTCAGTTATCCCTACCTCTTTCGCAATCTCAATCAATTCGGGCAATGACTTCTGCTGCAAGTCGGTAAGGTGATTACCACCTCTTTTAATCTCTTCATAACGGTTATTTACTTCATCATCATAACCTTTAGACTTGGCGTCTTCACTTTCTGAAGATAAAGGCTCTAAAGGCCTGCCAGAAGTTACAGGCTCAACCAATTCAGCAACATCTTCAGGGCTGGTTGTATATTTTGGTATTTCTTTAACCGTTGGGGTTTCAACAAAAGTGCGGCTTGGCGCAACATCCTTATTGTTGATAACGGTTTGAGCTTCTTCAACTTTTTCAACGCTCTTCGCTTTTGCAGAAGTTTTTTTCTTGGGCGTGAACACCAGATCATCATCCGAAGCATCAGCAGTTTGCACAGTTGAAACCTCCTTTGATGCCTTCGCATTCGAAGCATCGCTTGGATTATTAAACAAGATGTCGTCCGACTGATCGGTTGCACCTGACCTAACTTCATCCGAGACTTTAACTGTTTTACTCACTGCAGGCTTGCTGCGTGCTTTAGGCTTGCTTACAGAACTATCTTTTTTACCCTTGGCTTCCGCCATTACTAAATCTCCTATCTGGCCCAATAAATCCTGGTTGAGATGTGTAAAAAACCAGAAAGCATCAGGTGCAGAAAATATCCCGCTAATTAATCAGATCTGCAAATGGAGCGGGCAACCATCTATTTCATTACCAGAAAATCCATATTCCGGAATAGAGGACTTTTATCTAATTACAACAAACACATCAAACTTTCAACATTACAATACCAACAGAGAGAGTGCTTTAAGGCAGGTTCCAAAGTTTCAACAAATCATTGACTTGCTTAACCGTGTATTCATAACTTACTGAATTATCTACTATATGATCACAGAAAGACACCTTGTTGGTCAAGGGCATCTGGGCTTTTTCCCGGTTTTTCCAGTCCGCCTCGGTCCACCCTCGCGCCTTACAACGACTCAACCTTTCTTCATCGTTACAAGCCACAAACACCAGATAAGTGCAGAGGTAACGCCATTCTTTTTCTAACAATAGCGGGATATCCAAAACAAGAAATGAAGATTCAGAGAATTTCGCAAGATTTCCAATCGTGTCTTCCGCTTTTTTCAAAACCAACGGATGCAGAATCGACTCCAGAAATAATCGGTTTTCATCATCAGCAAAAACAGTCTTTGCCAAAGCCGACCTAAGTAAATTTCCATCCACATCAAAAACCGTTGCACCAAAATGCACTCTAATCTGATTTTTAACCGACTCTTCTTTGAAAAGTTCGTGAACCAGAGCATCCGCATCAAACAACGCCCCTCCCGACTGCGCAAATAGTTTTGCCACGGTACTTTTCCCACTGCCTATGCCTCCTAAAATCGCAATCACAGGCTTGCTTGCCAACTTTATACTCATTTGATTTCTTCCTGCGCCAACCAGTTTGCACCCGCCGAAACTTCAATCGTTATTGGCACCTTTAAGCCCAACAATTTTCTCGGTTTGATCGACATCTCTTGAACCAAAAGTTTTTTGACCGCAGCAACTTCTTCCTTCGGGCATTCAATCACAAGTTCATCATGAATCTGCAATAAAAGCCGGGCCTCGATTTTGTTTTTACTTAATTCCTCGTCTACCCCGATCATCGCAAGCTTGATAAGATCTGCTGCAGAACCCTGTATTTCCATGTTGATAGCTTCGCGCTCGGGCTGGTTGCGCTGCTGAAAAGTTGAACGATCACGAATACCATCAATCCTCCTTCTTCTGCCAAGAATCGTACTGACATAACCCGTATCTCTACATTTGGCAAGCAAATCGTCTTGATACTTAAGCACATTAGGATATCGCGCAAAGTACGCATCAATGAATCTGGAAGCATCATACCGATCGATTTCCAATCTCTGAGCTAGGCCATGAGCACTAATACCATAGATGATGCCGAAATTCACGGTCTTGGCTGTTCTTCGCATGTCGGGGGAAACCATGGTTTCCGGGATGGCGAAAATTTCGGAAGCCACCTGAGAGTGAATATCTTTTTCTTCCTCGAAAGCTTTGATCATGTTTTTATCATCACAGAAATGGGCCAAAAGCCTTAATTCGATTTGCGAGTAATCTGCAGAAACCAGCGTCCAACCCTCTTTGGGCAAAAACGCTTTTCGTATCTGCTGGCCCATTTCTCTACGAACAGGAATATTCTGCAGGTTCGGCGTGCTAGAAGATAATCTTCCCGTAGCTGTCACCGTCTGATTGAATGCAGCATGAACCCTACCCGTCGAAGGTTGAATCAATTCTGGTATTGCATCCACATAAGTGCTTTTAAGCTTAGCGAGTTGCCTAAACTCCAAAATCTTTTTAGGTATCGCAGCTCCGGGATGATCCAAAACTGCAAGCTTTTCCAGCGTTTCCTGATCCGTGCTTGCCTCTTTAGAAACACCTGTTTTCTTTAACATGGGCAATTGCAAATCTTCATAAAGAACCGCCCTTAACTGAGGCAGTGAACTTATTTTAAATGGTTTGCCTGAAAGCGTATGTATCTCTTTTTCGACCCTCTCCAACTCAAGCCCCATCTCAACGCCCAGAATTTTCAAAAACTCCGCATCAATACATATTCCCCGATACTGCATCCTTGCCAATACTCCCACCAAAGGAATCTCAACCTTGCTGTAAAGCTCTAATAGGCGATCCTTGCTTCCATCCACCACGGTTTTCGAAATCTCATCTTCCAGAAGAACCGCAAGTTGCAATGCCGCATCAGAATCTTCGCAAGCATAAATTGTTACAACCTCCGAACTGACTTCACTCATCACCTTCTGAACTTTGTTTTTTCCCTTTACCCCTATTAACTCTGTAATTGTGATCATCTCATGATTCAAATATCTTTTCGCCAATTCATCCAAACCATGGCTTCGCTCGCCAGAATGCAAAAGATAATCAGCAATCATGCTATCGCCTGCCACGCCTTCGGTGACTACACCATTAACAAGCAACACTAAAAGATCAAATTTGATGTTTTGATTAACTTTAAGGATGTCTTTATTAGCGAATATAGGTTTAAGCTTACCCAAGACAAAGTTTTCATCTAAGCATGGTTCACCTTCGGGGGTGCGAATCGCAACATAGCAAGCCTTCCCTTTTTCAAGGGAAAAAGAAATACCTACGATTTTCGAAGTGAACGGATCCAAACCCGTGGTCTCGGTATCAAACGCAAATCTCTTGCATTCGGAAAGTTTAATCAGAAAAGCTTCAAAATCACTTTCGTTATTGATAAGAGTGTAATCATATTGCCAATCCCCACTCCCACTAAGTTGAATTGGGGGTTCAATGGAAAGTTTCGAACACTTATTGGTAAATGAGGGAATCTCAGGATGCACATGAGAGGATTGATTAAAAAGTGATGGTGCGGAGTCTTGTCGTTTAAATAGCCCCTGCCCCTGAGGAATTGACTTTTCTATTTGAGCCAACACTCCACGAAACCCTAAAGCCTTAAACAACGCTATCGATTTTTCTGTGTCGATATCTCTTAAACGCCAACCTTCCAAATTAATCTCAACAGGGGAATTTCGATCCAATGTGACTAAATTGCGAACGAGGGGGATCCTTTCAGCAAAAGCAGCAAGATTTTCTTTGCGCTTCACCCCGCTAATTTTCTCCATATTGGTGTAAATATTTTCAATCGTGCCGAATTCTTGCAATAAGCTCGAAGCTGTTTTAATCCCAATCCCAACTGCGCCCGGAACATTATCTGCAGTATCGCCAACCAATGTCTGTAAATCCACCACCTGAGCCGGGGTGACTCCCCAATCGGCAAGCAACTCAGCACGACCATACTCAAGATGCTTTCGAATGTTGTACAAGGTTACATTATCATCTATCAACTGCCTGCAATCTTTATCCGAAGTTACCAGGTAAACCTTAATTCCTTTTGCTTTTGCATGTTCTGCAACGGTTGCAAGAATGTCATCCGCTTCGAATCCAGCAATGCTTATCAAAGGAATATTCAAGGCATCCAACACTTGTTGAATCATTGGCAACTGTGCGATCAAATCAACAGGAGGTGCATCCCGATGGGCTTTATACTCAGGAAAAGCAACATTTCTAAATGTGGGTTCAGGCCTATCCCAACCACAAATGATGTAATCCGGTTTCTTATCACGCAAAAACATCAAATCCCTGGTGAACCCATAAATGGCATTAGTAGGTGTACCCGTCGGGCTGGTCATGTTAGGAATGGCATGAAAAACTTGAAAAATCAAGGACATGGAATCTATCAGATACATCGTTTCGGGGTTATTACCCATGAGTGACATTAGCTTTCTTTAATGAAAATGAACAACTTCTGCAATTTATATCGGGTCTATACCTTTTCCTAGGAATAACTGAAAAAAAACCAAGGATTAACACCACTCCTACTTCTTACCCAGTTATAATTAATTTGTAACCGTAAGTTCTTCTAAACACGATTTATCCTTATTTGCAGAAAATAACATACATGATTTTAATAACACTTGGTTGCATTAATTGACTACTTCAGCTTATGATTTACAATCCTATTGGAGATGTGTAGGTTTTTCTTAAAACCGTTTACTTCGTAGCAAGGTGATGGATCATGGCTGCTAAAGCAATAAGTCGAAGTTCTTCTTCACCCAAAGGTGAATCGAAAAATGGTTTAATTGTCACTCTGGTATTCTTTATTCTTGCAACCATAGGCCTTGGTGTTTCCACCTACTTTGGATTTTCCGAACAGGAAACCCTAAGGGCAGATAAAGACAAATCAGAATCAACCCAAAAAAACGAAGCCAAGCTTATCGACTTCTATAAATTCCAATCCATGCTTTATTGGACTTACATATCCACCGTTAATGGTTTTAAACCTGAAGACTTGGAAATCTACGAAGGATTGCGGGCCAAGGCTGATGATGAAACCATCCTTCCAAAAGATGCCAAATACGACCCCAACAAGGAAGAATTAAAACTAGTTAAAACAAGAATGGATATGCTTGAAAAGATGGCATTTAAAGATGCTGCTGAAAAAGACCTCACTTTAAAATTTGACAAAGCAACTAAAAAACCAAGCAACACTTTCGATGAAATCACCACTCTTCAATCCAAACGATACCTCGCTCTAAAAGAACGATTCGACAAAGTAGAAATGGAAAAAAAAGAAGCTCAAGACGCTGAAAAGAAAGCCCTTGATGAATTCGCTGTTTTTAAAGCAGACATTAACAAGAAATACGCTGGCCTTACTGATGTTGCCAAAAAAGAATTTGCTGATTTTATTGGTATGAGAGATAACCTTAGAAAGCAAAAAGATGATTTAACAAAACTTTTAACTACCGAAAAAACTGAACGCAGTCGAGAGAACGAAGAATTTACCGAAAAAATCGCCAAGCTCGAAAAGAAATCAAAAGACAAAGACCTCGAAATCACTGGCTTGGCCGACCAACTTGTTCTTACCAAATCCAAAGGTAATGACATTGGTAAATCCATCCGACCAGATTACAAAATCGTTAGCATTGATCGTACCGGTTCCTTACCCTACATCAATGTAGGCCATGGCGACAAAGTCAGCCCCCAAGATACTTTTAGCATTCATGGCATAGGCCCCGATGGTCGCCCACTTCCTGAAATCAAAGGTTCATTGGAAGTGATCAATATCGTTGGTGAACATCTTGCTCAATGTAAAATTTTAAGCATCAAAGATACCAATAAAGACCCAATCCTTAAGGGTGACATAATCTTTAATCCCACTTGGAACCCCAATGCCAGAAAACGAATTGCCATCATGGGCGTTATCGATCTCACAGGCGATGGGAAAGACCAAATTTATGAACTTATTGGTCAACTTGAAAGGCAAGGCGTTTTGGTTGATGCTTTCCTCGATCCTGCAACCCTAGAAATCCGCAACACCCCTGGTATCTCACCCAAAACCGATCTTCTAATCATTGGCGATGGTATTGATTCCGTGAAGCCACCCCGTGGTATTGTTAATGAAAAATTAACCCAACTCACCAAAGCAACTAACGAAATGCGCCAACAAGCGAAAGAAAATGGGGTAGCTCAAGTAGATTTACGAAAGTATTTAGAGATGTCAGGCTTTAGGGTGCCCAAGAATTATTACCAAATGGGGCCGAGTACTACTCCGGTTTTTACAATCAAACCGAACCCCAAAGGTGCACCAGTAAACAAAGAAGAACCTGCCAAGGAAGAGGCTAAAAAAGCCGAACCTGAAGAGAAAAAAGAGAAGTAGCGGTTGGGTTTGAACCAGAAAAGTCTTTCGGGCTTCTATTGCCTGAAAGGCTTTTCTTATTTACTCTAGTATTATTGCCGCCTTAGCTCAGCTGGTAGAGCGACGCTTTCGTAAAGCGTAGGTCGTGGATTCGAATTCCACAGGTGGCTCTTAAAATCCCGTTTTAAAATAGCCAATCATTTTTGATTAAGCGCAGGTTCATACTTCCTTCCTTTCCTATCCATACAACCCTGAAACGCAAGCAAAGGAAGAACGGGTTAATGAAAGAGGGGCAGTTGAAAAACCGCCGCCCACACTTCCGGCTCTGAAAAAAATCTTCTTCTCTTCCTTGGCGTCTTAGCGGTGAGAATGCTTTAAGAAAAGAACTTTAACAGCAAAGAAGCGGCAGTCACCAGGTCTTCTTACCCTTCTTTC
>QWPF01000101.1 GCA_003671255.1 Planctomycetota bacterium
AATGCGCCTCCTTCTATCATTCCTTTTGTAACCCAAACCGTAAAACTTGCGCAGTCAGGTGCATTGCATTCCATTGCAGCGGCCTTCACTCTAGGCAGGGAAGATCTGCTCCCTGATCTTTTCCTAAAAATCCTCGACAAGACCGCTGAAGAATTTGATGTCAGCTATTCTATCCTTACCTATTACTTAAATCGACATATTGAACTCGATGGCGATGAGCATGGCCCGATGGCGATATCGATGCTCGACAAAGCCTGTGGCGGCAACAAAACAAAAGAAGAGGAAGCTTTGCAAAGTGCAAGAAATTCACTGCAGGCACGGCTTGATCTTTGGGATGCAATCTGCAAAGAGATTAAAGGTTAAACGGGGGATTAGCATTTATTAGAAGCGAGATGGTGCTTTGCTTTAAGCACTATTGAAAGCATGATTCTACCGATTTCGTCTCTTCGTTCAGAATATTTAATAGCTTCTAGTTCAGAACCATCAAATGATTTTGGATCTTGGAAAGGCATCGCAATTCGCTGGGAAGCGCCCGGAACATTGGGGCATGAGCCATCTGCTTCATCGCAAACCAACAATGCGAGAAACGATTTAGCAGGGTTATGAGAGTCGCTATAAATCTTTGAGAACTCTTTGATTTCGAACCGATTAACACCCATGCGAGGAAGATTACCCCAGCGAACCATGTACTTAGGATTAGCCTCGCCTGCATCGCCCTTAAGTGTATTCTCTTTGCATGCTTCAATGACAACCCCAACTTCTTCCAAAGTTCGAATGGTTCTAGGGTTAAAAGCACTAGGATTTGTTCCACCTGAATAAAAACGAAGTTCAGCAATACCATGATAGGCTGCAGCTATATTTCCCATAGTTGCTGCAAGCATGCTACGCCTGGAATTGCCCGTACAAATTACTATCACGCCCAACTCTTCACCCGGCACATATTGAGAAACAATGGCTTGAATCAAGCGATCGCAACTTTGTAAGTGGGCGTGGGATATCAAATCGCTTTGGGATGAAAGCAAATCGCACTGAGATTGTACCCTCGAAAATAAAAACTCCCGCTCAGAACTATTGCTGGTTTGACTCAACATTTTTATTTGGGTTCCCAAAATAGCATCATCTTTAAATCCTATTACCCTCTATCACACAACCTCTTTTTGCACAAGTGGCTCCATGATGATTTCCCCTTCTTCATGCACATAGGTTTGAATTTTGATTTCGCCATTAAGAACCGTCAGGTAAGTGGGAAGAGTTTCAGTCCAGCAACCACTGTTATAATACATCACATCGTGATTGAATTTTTCGACAGCGTGATGGGTATGGCCACAACAAACAGAATGGCAACCGAGTTTGCGTGCCAGGTTGACTGCACCTTGTTCGATTTTCTCGGCACAACGCAGGAATGTTTTGCTGCCCGTCTTGGCAATCTTAGCAAAGGTATGAGAGGAATCCATCTTTTGAAGAAGACAATAAAAGAAATCTGCAAACATAGTCAACCAAGGATGCTTATCAATGAACTCATCAAAGATATGACCATGAAGGGCAAGGATTCTTTTTCCCCCGCTTTCAAACTCATATTGATTCTCAACATTGACACCTAAAAGATGAGAAATGAATTCAAGAGATCCATCATGGTTGCCGTGAATCCAGGTGATGTCAATGTGATCAGAAAGTTTTCTTATGAGTGAAAGCACCTTCCAATGGTTTTTTTTAAGTCTGCGAAAATCGAAGGAGTCAAACACATCGCCATTGAGAATGATTCGGGATGTTTGAATGACCCCACAGCGAATCTGTTCGAGAAAGACGACCAGATCCTTGGCTTGGCAATTGTCACTGCCTAGGTGGATATCAGAAATAATCAAGGCGTCCAAGCAAGTCTGCATTTGTTCTCCATAACAGACAATATCAAAGTTGGAGGAATTATAACTTCAAGTGCAAGTATTAACAGAGAGCGAAAGGAGAAAAAGTGATGTTTTTAGTGTGAAGGATTAGTGAATAGAAATGAAAAACGCATCACGAACTCAATAGGGTTCATGATGCGTAAAAGATAAGCAAATGACTATTCTTTAAAGCGGTAGCCCAAGCCACGAACGGTTTCAATCATATCCATGGCTCCGAGTTTTTTACGGAGGGTTTTAATATGCACATCGATGGTTCGTTCAAGAACGATGGCACCTTCGCCAATGGCACTATCCATCAAATGCTGGCGTGAAAAGGCGCGCCCGGGACTGCGTAGCAGGCATTCGAGCAAGCGAAATTCGGTGGGGGTCAGATCGAGTTCTTGATCCAGCACAAATGCCTTATGCCTGACCATATCCACTTTAACTTGCTTATGTTCGATGAGTTCTACCGTGCTTTCATCTGCAGAAACTTCAGATCTTCGTTGCAAAGCTTTGATTCGTTGCAATAGAATTTTAACACTGAAGGGTTTAGTTACATAATCATCTGCCCCCATCGAGAACCCCACCACTTGGTCGGTTTCCTCGGATTTCGCAGAGACAACGATGACGGGGATCGACTTGGTTTTTTCGTTACCCCGCAGCTCCCTAAGTATCTCGATACCATTGATACCTGGAAGCATGATATCGAGAAGTATGATATCTGGGATCGCCTGGGCTTTACGAAGGCCATCCTGCCCTTCGTGGGCCACGGTCACTTCATAACCTTCGCGATCAAGGTTATATACAAGGGCATCGACCAATGCTTTTTCATCTTCGATGACAAGCACTTTGATCCCGTTTTTCACCTTCGGCGCTGGTGCTGCTTTCAGTGGGGCCTGTTTTTTTACATCTTTCATAGAAGTTACCTCAGAAATCATAATCATCCCTCCAGTTCTTGGACACGGTGCCTGACAATTTCACCCTCGACGAGATAAATCACATCTTCTGCAATGTTGGTTGCATGATCTGCGATTCTTTCGATATGCCTGACTGCTGAAAACATGGATAACCCATGTTGAATATTCAATGATGATTCGGTCATCAGTTTGATGATCTCCTGGATGATCTGATTGTTGTAACGATCAACTTCATCATCCATGCGCACGACCATAAGGGCCTGCTTCACATCAAGGTTTACAAAAGCATCAAGGCTTTGCCTGACCATGATGGTGGTCATGTCAGCCATGCGTTGCAATCCCTCGGGGATCGGAAAAAAAGGTGGGGTACAAAGTTGAATTGCGCGTTCGGAAATTTCTTCTGCAAGATCTCCCATGCGCTCAAGGTCGGTAATAATCATCATGGCAGCGGTACATCTGCGCAGGTCGCCTGCAACGGGCTGATGGAGTGCGAGGATTTTCAGGCAATCCTCGTTGATCTGGTTTTCTTCCATATCAATCTGCACATCGCCTTGAATGACATCCCGTGCAATATCTGGGTTCCGGTCGCGAAGTGCGATGATACTAAGGGAAAAAGCCTGCTCCACGAGACTGGCAAGGCCCATGATATTTTTTTGTAGGTCGTCTAAATCCCGTTCCAGATGCTTTGACATTTAATATACTTTCTTGTTGATCAACCAAACCTGCCTGTAATGTAATCTTCAGTTTGTTTGACCTGAGGCCTGGTATATAGATGATCTGTAGGTCCAACTTCGATTACTTTACCCTGGAAGAAGAACGCTGTTTGATCGGAAACGCGTGCAGCTTGCTGCATGTTATGCGTAACGATGATGATGGTGTAATCGCGCTTGAGTTCAAAAACAAGATCTTCAATGCGCGCAGTGGAAGCGGGGTCGAGAGCACTTGCTGGTTCATCAAGGAGGATTACTTCTGGATCGGTAGCAAGTGCGCGAGCGATACAAAGCCTTTGGGCCTGACCGCCTGAAAGGTTTAATGCAGACTGATTCAACCTATCTTTAACTTCATCCCATAACGCTGCGTTTTTAAGACAACGCTCGCAAATTTCATTTAATACCGCACTATTGCGAACCCCAGCAACCCTCGGGCCATACACTACATTCTCAAATATCGACTTTGGAAAGGGGTTCGACTTTTGAAACACCATGCCAACTCTTCTGCGAAGATCAACCATGTTAAGTGAACGGCGGTAAATATCTTCATTGTCGAGAAGGATACCACCCGTATGCTTGGTGCCTTCCACAAGATCGTTCATGCGATTCAAGCAACGGAGAAAAGTTGACTTACCACAACCCGAGGGGCCGATAAGTGCGGTTACTGATCTTTCAGGAATGGATAGATCGATGTTAAACAATGCTTGATGAGCACCATACCAGAAGTTCAAATTTTTAATTTGATACTTGGGTGAGCTATTGTTTTGGGGCGTAAGCTCACGCCCGTTCAGATTTCTTTCGGTTAAGATCGCAGCGTAAGAGGTAGTTGCCATCGCTGATAATATCCTTACTAACGAATACTCTATGTATTTAATTTTTCTAACAAGGTTATCCTAAGAACTGATTGTGAAGAAACGATGAAGGAATGATGATGTTATGATTCTGTTTTCCGAGATCGAATTTTCTTTGCCTCAGCTCATAAAGCCCCTTACCATAGTATTTTGGCTTAAACCACGATTCAAGGAGTATTTGTCAATGAAACGGTTTTTATCCTGCGCCTGCTTTTTAGCACTGTTTTGCAACTTCCTTATCGCAGCTGATGACTATGTTCTTGGAATCGATTCCCAGCCAAACCCCAGCACTCCCAAGGGTAAAATTGAGAAATCTGAGTGGAAGAGCAACATCTTCCCAGGTACTGTTCGCGAAATGTTGATTTATGTACCTGCACAATACGATGGCAAAACCCCGGCCGCGGTTATGATATTCCAAGATGGCAGCAGCTATGCCAACGAGAAGGGCCAGTTTCGTGCTACCGTTGTCTTTGACAACCTTATCCACAAAAAAGAAATGCCTGTAACCATTGGTGTGTTTTTGAATCCGGGTACCGTTCCCGCTTCTAACGCTAAGGAAAAAGGACGCAGCAACCGTAGCTTCGAATACGATACACCCTCTGATCAATACGCCACCTTCCTTGAAAAAGAAATCCTGCCCGAAATCGAGAAGAAATATAATGTTCGTAAAGATCCTGCTGGAAGGGCCCTTTGCGGGATCAGCAGTGGTGGTATTTGTGCATTCACCGCAGCTTGGGAACGACCCGATTTGTTTGGCAAAGTTTTAAGCCATGTCGGTAGCTTCACCAATATCCGCGGTGGCGATGTTTATCCGGGCATGATTCGCAAAACCGAAAAGAAACCCATCCGCATCTTCCTCCAAGATGGTAGCAACGATCTCGATAACCTGCATGGTCACTGGCCCCTCGCCAACCGATCCATGGCGGCTTCCCTCAAATTCGCTAAATACGATTTTGTCTATGTGGAAGGGGATGGCGGTCATAATGGCAAACATGGTGGCGTCATTCTTCCAGAATCTTTGCGCTGGCTTTGGCGCGAATAATCTTCCTCGTAACTTTCTTAGGAATCACTCATGAATAGGTTTCTTGCTTGCTTTTTACTTCTTGTATCTACAACTATGGGATATTCGCAGGATATCCCTCTAAGCCAGATTCTCGTGCCCTCTGAAAACTGGAAGAAAACAACCCTCAGTAATCTTTCCGCACTCGCTTCTGATTCTCAGGGTGCTTTATTCCTTGCCAACTCCAAAACCAAATCAATCTCGAAGCTTGATTCCAATGGTAAAACGACAGATGTGGTGATGGATGCTCCCGCAAAGGCCTTAGCTCTCGATTCCCTAGGTGGCATTTATCTTGCCAGTGGTTCTAATATTCTTTACGCAGCTTCGGGCAACGCCAAAGCTTCCATGATTATCGAAGGGTTGGATTGTATCGCACTTTGCACCCTTAATCAGGGTAAGTGTTATGGAGCAGCGCCTACTGAAAAAGCGATTTATCTTTTTGATAAATCAGGTGCCAAAAAGAAAGTTAACACCGAGGATGCGGTCATATCCTTGGCTGTTTCGAATGATGAAACCACGCTGTTTGCGGGGAGTGCAGATGGGAGATCGGTTTTCACTTTTCGTATTGAACAAAATGGAGATATCACCGCAAAGGATCGATATGTTGCACCCAGAAAACCTCTCGCGGGAGTTACCGGATCTGTACCGGGCATGACGCTCGATAAGGCAAATAGGATTTATGCTGCAACTTCCCTTGGGGTGCAGGTATTTGATCCAACTGGGCGGTTGTGTGGTGTTTTATTGCAACCCGATTTCCCTAGTTTTGCCAGTTCAATCGCTTTTGCTGGATCTGATAAAAGCACTCTGTATGCTTTGGTTGGGCAAAACCTTTACACCAGAAAAATCTTATTTCCTGGCAAGTAAAGCAACTGTTTAATCTTTGGCATAAGGCAAACGCACGGTAAAAGTAGTACCTTTACCTACTTGGCTATTTGCGGAAATGCTGCCTTTCATCGCCTGCACGAGATGTTTCACAATCGAAAGTCCAAGGCCCGTTCCGCCAACCTCGCGGGAACGGGCTTTATCAACGCGATAGAAGCGTTCAAAAATGCGGGGCAGGTCGGCTTCGGGAATCCCAATCCCATTGTCTAAGACTTGGATAATCACATATTTATTCTCGAGGCCCCATTGCACATTAATCACGCCATGCTCTGGGGTGTATTTCACTGCGTTATCAACGAGGTTGTCTAATATTTGAACAATGGCTTCTTCATCTACCAAACATTCGAGATCTTGATGTGGATGAGTGCTGCCTTCCATGGGAAAAGCATTTATGGAAATCGAGCGCTGCATTGCCCGATCTCGATGCCTATTGACACATTGCTCTACCACTTCTCGAACGGGGACCCAGATAAAGTCAAATAATTCGGTCTCTGCTTCGATTCTTGCGATACTAAGTAAATCCATGATTAGATTATTCAAGCGTTCGGATTGCTCAAGGATTTGTTCTAGAAAACGCATGCGATTTTCACAATCTTCCACCGCACCATCCAGAAGTGTTTCTGCACAAACTTTGATCACCGCAAGCGGGGTTTTCAATTCATGGGAAACATTTGCAACAAATTCCTGCCTAAGCCTTTCAAGCCTTCTTAATTCGGTGGTATCGTGCAACACTAATACTGCACCTCGGGTGGGGTTACCTGGCAACCGGGCTGCGTGCAAAGTCAGGCTGCGATTTCCTGAAGTTGCAAAGGTCAATTCTTTTCGTTTGGGTTCGGGCTGCCTTAATGCTTCTTCCACCAGATCCATCATCTCGCGATTTCTTACTAATTCCCAAAGCCTTTTACCTTCCAAGGCATGGGATTGCAAATCCAACAAAATTAGGGCCCGATCATTCACATATAAAACCCGTTGATTGGCATCGAGAGCCACCACACCTTCAACCATACCGCTCAAAATAGTTCGCAGTTGCTGCCTATCCTCTTCCAGCTTGCTAACTTTATCTTCAAGCCTTTCGGTCATTCGGTTAAAGGAGCGCATCAGGTTTCCCAAGGTTCCCTGATCATCTGAAAGGATTCGCTGGTTATCATCCCCTAACCCGACCCTTTGAATTCCCATGGATAATTCTTCAAGGGGTGACGCAATGATCTTGGAAATTCGATTGCTTTCAAGTGCGATAAGTCCTGCACCAATAAAACCTAATACCAGGATTATTTTGATAATATAGCTTCGTTCGAGATCTGTTTGCGTAAGGAAGATTGCGAGGATGATCAAAATCCCAAGGAAAACCAAACCGAAGGGCACAAATATTTTTTGAAACATAAGGTTGTACGATCTTATTCTAATGCAATCATTTCAAACCCAAACTCTTTAAAAACTACTCTTAATTCCTATTTCGGGCATTATAAACATATTTCACTTCAATTTTAAACCTTCTTTAACTTTAGATGCAAATTTACTTGCTATAAAGTGAATAGTGGCTTAAGAATAAAAACTTCTTCAAACCTTAACTTGCCCCCACACATTAATTAAATTAACTATACTATATGGTTATCTAATTACTTTCTCAGGAATGGAACAAGGAATATTATCATGCCGATGAAAAGAAGCTTTGCCTTGATGACATTATTCAGCATTCTGGCATTAGGATGTGGCGGTGATACTACAGCAACTAAGAAAGAGCAGAAACCTGCCCCCGCACCTCAGGGCAAAACAGCCGTTGAAACCCCAGCTAACAAAGGTGGTATGAAAGGCGAAATCAAAGCCGACGGTTCAAGTACCGTGCTGCTTATTTCCCAAGCGGTTGCAAGCGAATACACCAAAGCGAATCCTAATGTAAAGATTTCTGTTGGTCGTTCAGGTACAGGTGGTGGATTCAAGAAATTTGCAGCGGGTGAAATCGATATCAGCAACGCTTCGAGGCCCATCAAAGCTGAAGAAAAAGCATCATGTACCAAGAACGGCATTGAATTTTTCGAATTTCAAGTTGCTTGGGATGGCCTTTCCATCGTCATCAACAAAGAAAACACTTGGGCTAAAAATATGACTGTAGCCCAACTCAAATCCATGTGGGATAAAGATTCCAAAGTTGAAAACTGGAGCGATGTTGACCCAACTTGGCCCAAAGAAAAAATTAAACTCTTTGGCGCTGGCACTGATTCAGGAACCTTCGACTTTTTTACCGAAGTCATCAATGGCAAATCGGGCCAAAGCAGAACGACTTATCAACCCACCGAAGATGATAATGTAACGGTCAATGGTGTTGCCAAGGACAAGTTTGCATTGGGTTATTTTGGCTTGGCGTACTACGAAGAAAACAAAGAAAAGCTTGGGATTGTTTCGGTTGCGAAAAAGGAAGGCGACAAGTTCGTCAGCCCAAGCGAAGCTACAGTGATGGATAAAACTTATAGTCCTCTTTCGAGGCCTTTGTATATTTATGTCAAGAAATCATCGTTAAAACGCCCTGAAGTTCAAGACTTCATGACCTTTTTCCTGCGCAGAAACGATCTGATTTCCCAAGCTAAGTACATCAAGATGGATGCATTGATGCAAGCCGATGAGCAGGAAAAACTGGCCAAGGCCATCAAAGAAGCTGGCCAATAAATTTAATTATTCTCACGCTGGGGTGGATTCCGGTTTATCCTAGTTGTTGATCAAAGTTTTAAGTTTGGAACTGAATCAAGGCAAAAGTAAATGAGTAGAGAGGAAAAATCACCCGCGCTTCCTGCAATGAGGAAACTTCCTCCTGCTCCAGCCTTCAGAATTTCTGAATGGCTGATTGAATGGGCGCTTTTTGCCTCTGCTTTTTTATCCATCGGCATCACCATTGCAATTGCTTGGATCGTCTTTTCGGGCACCTACCAGTTCTTCAGCGATCCCGCAGTTTCCGTCAAGTATTTTTTCACAGGCACGGAATGGACTGCTGGGTTTGAAGATGCCAAATACAGCATCCTACCTTTGCTTACCGGTACAATCATGGTGGCAGTCATCGCCGCTGTTCTAGCATTACCCATTGGCCTGATTTCCGCAATCTACCTCAGCGAGTACGCCAGCAAACCCATCAGGCTTTTATTAAAACCCACTCTTGAACTGCTTGCAGGCATCCCCACCGTGGTGTATGGCTACTTCGCAGTGTTTGCAATCACGCCATTGCTTCAAATGTTTATTCCGGGTCTTGATCCTGTTACCAATCAGTTATCCGGTGGTATTGTGGTTGCGATCATGATCTTGCCCATGGTGGCATCTTTAAGTGAAGATGCGATGCGCATGGTACCCGGGTCTTTGCGCGAAGCCTCCTACGCTTTAGGCGCAACCAAATTTGAAACCTCCACTAAAGTGGTTGTTCCTGCAGCCCTTTCCGGCATTCTCGCTTCTTTTCTTCTTGCCATTTCGCGAGCCATTGGCGAAACCATGGCAGTTACTCTAGCTTGCGGGGGCCAGCCCAAACTTACCCTTGATCCTCGAGAAGGCCTTGCAACCATGACGGGTTTCATCGCTCGTATTGCTCAGGGCGATGTTCAACACGGTACCACGCTGTTCAATAGTTTGTTTGCAGTGGCTGCTGTGCTTTTTGTTGTAACTCTTGCGATGAATATGCTAGCGCAATGGATTTTAACGAAGTACCGGCAGGTATACCAATGATACGGGCCAGAAAAAACCATCAGGGGGAAGGCCTTTCCCTAAGTCGTAAGATTGCAGACCTTGCATTTGCATGGCTTGCGTTTGGTTGCACCTTCATGGCGTTGGCTCTTTTGCTGCTGTTCTTCCTACGCTTAGGTATTGATGTTAATTCATGGTTTAAACTGATGCCCGAGCGTATTGCAAAGTTTAATATTGAAATTGAACGCAGGGTTCAAGATTTTGATGCAGAGACCAATAAGGAGGTCGCAGATCTTACGAAAGAAAAAGAAACCCGCGTCCAGCAAGACCCAGCTAATGCAGTTAGTTTGGCAACACGCTACGATAAAGTCATTGCAAAAAAGATTGAAGATAGGGTGCAAACCAAGCGTGAGATTGAATCTAATTTGAATACGGATAAACGCTCAGACTTCTCTTACATCGGCATGTTATGGCATTTTATTTCAGCAGGGCCTAGTAGCCAGCCCCAAGATTCGGGCATTCAAGC
>QWPF01000102.1:0-7170 GCA_003671255.1 Planctomycetota bacterium
GTCGTCTTTATCCCCATCTCCAATGCAAAGTTCAAAACAATTTCTAAAATCGTCTCTTTAAGCCTTCTCTCCTGCTCATCATTTTGAATATCTGCAAAAGCTGATATCTCAAACTCCAATCCATTCTCACCTATTTTTAAAAACGAAATCGTGGTCTTGTTGGCAATAACCCTAGGAGTTACAACGAGCTTCTCCAACAATTTAACATGCAACAAACCTATCTTTTCGACCTCGGTATGAAGATCAATACCAAATACGAGACGCAACCTTCGTTGCTTGCGAAAACCATAATTATCGATGATGGCTGTCGCAAGGTTGGCATTGGGTATCAATAAAAGAGAATCTTCAGCAGTACGAAGTTTGGTAGCGCGAAAACCTAATTGCTCGACCGTGCCTTCTTTATCGCCCAGAATGATTTTATCGCCTACACGAAAAGATTTTTCACTAATGAGAAGTAATGTGCCAAAAAGATTCTTGAGAGAATCCTGTGCAGCAAGTGAGATACCAATCCCAAGAATGCCCAACCCCGCAAGGAATCTACCAAGCGATTCTGCCTCACCGAAATTCTTAATCAAAAGAGAGATGGCAGTAAGTATGACAATAAGCTTTATGCTTCTGCTAATAAAAGGAACGAGCATATCTGCGACACCCTTGTATTTAATCATGGATTCAGAAACTTCATAAATAAGGGCGATAGTATCAACCAATTGCAGGAAGAACCAAGCAACGACAAGTGTTATTAAAATTTGTTCTATAGTGTAAATAAAAATGGCGACATTATTAGGAAGATCGAGCCAAGGAATAAAAGAGTAGACAAGGGTAAAAAAGATCAGAGCTTTTAAGGCTCGCAAATTCCGTCTCATTCTTGTCTTAAAAACACCCTCACTTGATTTTGGAACAAAATGATGGATTCCAATTTTGACAAAAAAAGTAGAAAAGATCGCAACGAACAAACTGAGAATGGTAAAAATAAACCCTACAGCCCACTGATAGATACAAAGCCCGAAAAATATTTTGTGATACTTGGCAGGTACATTCAAGCGAAACCATATACCAGGTTCTGACCAAAAATCAGCCTTCAGCCTGACCAAATTTAATTTTGCCAAATCTGGTCTTACGGGCATATCAATAACAGCATTAAAAATAGATTCAATGCGCCTTACCGAACTCGAATCAAATCTCCATTCAATTTTTCCCTTACCATTGTCCTGAGGAGAGATAAAAATTTTTCCCAAGGGCCCACGATAAAGCTCATAACTAACCAACTTAGAATCGGTAGGTATTTCTTGCAGATAAATCTGACTGAGCCTGTCGAAAATAAATTTTAATTTGAAAGCAAGCACGGGGCCTAACTCATGCCGGGCTGGAACTGGTATTTCGGAAAGATCCAATGCCCGACTAGCTTCGCGATCATTAAAGAAATTAACAGCAGCTAAAAAGAAAAATATGGTGTTACGAGGATTGGCCAGGTCATGGGTGTAATTATATTTTGCCTGCTCTTCAGATGAAAGCTTTGAAAACATTGTGGGAATATTGGCAACGGTTTCAGGGCCAAAACGCCAGCATCCATCATGCTGCCTGAGAATCCCAAGTTCGAATCCGGATGGGCCATTGATCACTTGGTTAGGACTGCTCCATGAATCTGCAAGGTTATTAGAGTCGGTGCTGATTTTACGAAGGATAGCATCGAGCATGACTGCTCTTTTAGGGCCGAGGTTTTCCAAATCTTCAACAGGAAGCATACTTAAATCAAGAAAGTTGTTGAGGTTCTTTTGCTGACTAATATCAAATTCCGCCATCATGATGGCAAGGTAAAAATTTCTAAGGAGCTTACGAGGGGTAGAAAGTTCATCTGGTACTGAATCAGGCTTTCCCGATTGTACCTTAAAGAGAGAGGTATCAAAATTATCAGGAACTGGGGGAACAATTTTGCCCATAATTTTATAGCGAATATCAATGGGTTGATTTTTGATATCTTCATACATTAAATCAACCGCACGAATAGTATCCTTGGTAAAAAGCCAAGCATCTTTTCCGCCTGGTATATAAGCCCTTTGTACTGCGATCATGCCTTTACTACTTGCGTTCCATATATATTTAGGTCCGTTTGCATCTTCGGGAATTTCTTGGGTGAATAAATAACCCTTACGCTGAATGATCGCAGCAAGTTTCCAACCGATTAACGCTCCGGTAGTTTTTATTTTATCTGGTGGAAATTGAGAAAGGTCGAGATGATGTGTAGCGGTTATAAAATCACCCTTATAACAATGTTCCATGAACTCACTCATGGTATTATTTGGGTCATGCAAACCAGATTTTAATTGATTGGGAATTAGTTTCCTTGCTTGAGTTCTGCTTGCAGAAATAATGCGCATAGATTTGATTCGTGAAACGGTATCCCTATCAAACCGCCAAAGACCGTCATTGCATTTTTTCAAACTAATGCTAAGAGCTTCATCTTTAAAAACAACAAGCCGATCCTGACTGGGTAATGCGTTAAAATCACTCAAAGGAACAGATAACTCATCGAGAATATCATTAAGGTCTAAAATCATACCATTTAAAATATCAGGGGATATCGTTCCCGGTTCAAATTCTAGACAGGAAGAAGCCTCTTTCATCAAACCCGGAATTACAGGGTATGCTTCTGCAGCAAAACAAAGCGTATAAAAAGTGTTTACAGGAGTTGATAACTTTGCAATCAAGGGTTGGTTTTGATATTGTTTTAATGCTTCGAGATCAGGATTTGCATAACCCAAAATACCTGAAAGAACAAAACCTACAAGAAATCCTGAACTATTCATGTAAACATTCCTTTGTATAACACCATGGCCTTTCCTAGGCTAAATTGAGTCTAGCAAATTCATTGAATTATTAAAATACGAGCATAAAGCTTATTGAAAATGCAATTTACAGCAAGAAGAAAGACTGCTTGCTAATCTAATCCCAAGACTTTAACTTGTTCATCAGATTCTTCACTTCTGTTTTCTTCTTTTCAAACAGCGTGAACATTGCCAAGATTGCGCTTCCCAACACAATGACTGCAATCCACCACACCCATGTCTGTTCTTTATCCACCGCCGCATGCCAAATCATGAAGAAAATATCCATCAGAAGAAATGCCATCCCGAAATAAAGAAACCCTTTGGTTTGTGAAGCCATGCCTGCCAGAATTCCAACCACACTCCAAAAAGCAAGGGCAATGGGTAACCAAACAGAATAACCAATACCAAGGATCAAAAGATCCGAAGCCGAAGAAACATAAAGGAATGCAAGCCCTGTATAGCGAAGGAATTGAGAAAGATTTTTGTGCAGTTGGGTTCGTAGGGAAAATTCCAAGATCAAAAGGAAGATTGCGGGAGGCACCAGCCACATTTGAGGATGTTGGAAAATGGAAAAACCTTGGCTAACCCATAACGACCAAAAACCACTTACCAAACCCAAGCAAGAACCCAACATAAGGTAAAAAGATTTCCTTTGCATGGAAACCCAACCCCAAACCAATGCTGTTAGAAACCACAAAAAGGCTTGGGATGAAAAATCGCCAGGCAGTCGCAATGCAGATTCTGCAAGTGGCTTCATAAAAGAAAACGGTGCAGGGTATGCAATAAGATATTGCTTGAACCAAAACGACAACTGGGGTGCAAGGGGAATCAATACGCCACAAAGCATGATGGGCAAAGCTATGGCTTGCTTGTTCCTGCGGAAAAATAATTCTGAAGCGCCTGCAGCAAGGAAAGAAAGGATGAGCACGCCGATAGACCAGTATTGCCCAAAGAAACCACCAAACCATTCGGGCCTAGAAAGTCTACAATGCAAGAAAAGTGAAACAGCAACAACGATTATACCCCAGGTGTATCTAGTGTTTTTCCAAGATGTATCACTTGCATTTTCTGCATCAAGGAAATAAACAACCCACAAGCAACCCAGGCCCAACACAGCAATAGAAAGCAAAACCATTTTCACAGCCCATTCGGGTTGTAAACTTTTCATGGCTTCAGGGTCAAAATAAATTGATTCAAAAACAAGGGTGCAAATTATGGAGAGAAACGCGAAAATAGGCAACCTATCCCTGATGAGTTTGGTTGCAAATTCCCAAACCCCGGTTAATTTCCCGAGGCTCAGCCTGCCAACCACTACAAGCATCAAGATGGCAAATTGTAATAGTGCGGCTCTTTGAGGCCAGCGGGAATCATCAAGAGGCGATGGGAAAGCCTGCAAAAATAAACACCAAGATGCAGCAAGTAAGATCAAAAATTCCCTGCGCACACTCCGTGAAGTACCAAGGCCCGCCCACGCAAGAAAAAGGGCTGAAGGAGCAACACAAAAAGTAGCACAAGCACCAATGATTCTTTCTTCGAAAATTTCTGCATGCCACGAAATCCAGACAGATAACAACAAAATAATCCCTGAGATAATTCCCTGTACAGCAGGTAACCAAAGAGGTTTAGTGGTATTCAAGGGCAGGGCACTCATGCCAGCAATTAAAGACATCAACAAGGCCAGGGGGATGCAAGTGGCTTGTATCAATTCAACATAGATGAGGTTTCTAGATAGCAACCAGTAGGCAATTGCAACTAAGCCAAGGGTAAATAAACCTAAGTCGCCAAACTTCACTTTTGCAGTTACAAATCCGATCAAAGAAACGAGTGCAAGGATTAAAAGAGCAGAAAAAACCAGAGGGAGATGGATGAGATAAAGCTGGCCATTCAATCCACCAAAGTAAACAATTGCGCCACTTAGTCCAATCACAATCAAAGCAATTTGCATTGCAGATTCGGTCATACGGTTGGCAAGGGAACTGATTCCAGAAAGAGGCACTGAAGAAACAACCAGCCAGAAAAACGAGATGCCTGCAAGGCCCAAACAAATTAAGTTAGCCATATCCAATGGATGATGAAGTTCAAAGAAGAAGCCGAGGTAAATGCAGGCAGCAAGCGATGTCAAAATGTTTGCAAAGGCATACTGTGCAAGGTTTCGCCAAGCTGCTATCAATGCCATTTGTAATGCGATCAAGGAAATGAGAGAGAAAGCAATCCAAGGATTGATGGCTTCGATTGCAGCAATTCTAAAAGCAACAAAAAGGGATGCAGCAAGAATAAAATTAAGGTTGGTGGGCCAAGATTCTTCCTCAATAAAAGCGGAAGTTTTTCCAAGCGATTGAAAAACAATTCCTAATAAAGAAACTAGCAGGCCAAATAAAATCCAAATGATGCAAATGGTAAACAAGGCATCAGAAAAACTACCTCCCCGATTGTATTCAATTAATCCTGCAACTATCCCTGAATTTAAAACCGAACCCGTGCAGATGATTCCAAGTGGAAGCCCTGCACGCACACGATAATATAGATTTGCGATTAAGCTACCTACCATAGCAATACAAATCGTTTTGCCCGACATGATAGCAATCCAATTGACAAACATATTTTCATTGTCTGCCAAAACAAATTGAAACCCTGTAGGGAGAAGCAACATCAACAAAGTGGCCCAAGGCAATGTAACATGCGTTGCCTCTAGTGATGAAATGCCTGATTTCAAAAGCCATTCATCATTAAGAGCCTTGATTCTTGCCCATATTGCAGTCTGAATCGAGGCTGCACAAATTATTCCAGCAATCATCAACGCATACCAATTAAGGAAAGCCTCGCCTGGGTTTTGATGATAAACCACAAGTGCACCAAATAAAGATGAAAGCCAGAATGCAATAGTTGCATGCCTATCGCTATTACGAAACCAGGCAAGCAGCATCGAGGTTGCGATCAAGAAACCCAACCCAATGATGGCATGAAAGGTAAACCCAAGAGGCCATGCAGCCCAAGTAATAAGAAATAGCAGAAACAAACCCAAGCCCTGTAGAATCCCTGCCAACTCACTAAGGTTGGTGAACGAAATCCGAAGGGAGCGGTGTTGAAAATAATCTCGTAATGGATAGGCAAAGGACCAAAGCAAGGAGTAAGCAGGCCCTGCAATAACAATAAATTTCAGGCCTGCAAAAGTTTCGTTTCGTTCAAAAGCGCAAGCAAGTGTTGCGAGGATTCCAAACCCTGCGAGTAAAGCATTGCGCCAGTATAAAGCACCAAATTCTTGAAGTCGTAATGCGGTGCACCCGCTTAACACGGAACCCAGCATCACCATGCCAAGGATGGAACCCGCTTCGGAAGTGAATATATGAGCTTCTTTTGCAGACCCATTAAGGCGCATTAATCCAAGGATGATTGCAACTGCAGCAAGAGAACCCACGCTTAAAGTTGCCCTTGAGGGATAATCTGCGAATTTGAAATCAACAAAGCGCCTTAGTAAAAACCAAACCCAAAGGAAAATTCCACCTGCAAGGGCCATCATCTGAGGCAAAATAACTATGCAACCTTTATCCAACTGCCCCGCATGATGAAGAGAACGAATATAACCAACACCTGCTGCAGCCATGATCAGCCATTGAATATGAAATAGGAAGCGTTGATTGCGCAGTGAGAATACTTGCACAAAAAGACCAAGAATAAGAAGGGCGATGGGGGACCAATAATCTCTTGCTTGAAAAGGAACGATAGCGGGATCCTGCATGATTGATGCAAGATCTTCAGCAAGTTTCCAAGCAAGGGTAAGTAATGCAAAACCAGCAATGTTCCAACGCAGGGCGCGTTCGGGAAGGTTGCCCTCCTGCACTCTAATGGTGAAACGATTGCAAAAAGCATTCAGCGAATCATTAAAAGAAAGAAGAAGTGAGCCGATAAGAAACCAAACCGCCCAACTCAGATTCAAACCAAGCGCAATGTTTTCTCTTCCAAGATGATAACCCAGCAAGGTTGCACCAAAACCAATGAGTAAATGAAACAATACTAACTTTGGATAGCTGGCTTCATCCCAAAGATAGATGATGCAAGTAACCAACAAAATCGCATACCAAAGAAGAATGCCCCTACCCATCATGAGGTTGGGCCAATCGCTTGCAGGGAGTAAGCCCCAATGAGAAGCAGAAGCAATAAACCCGCTGAACAAGCCTAATCCGAGTAAGATTGCACAAAGGGCAGCGAGGGTCCATTCATCAATTGATCTTCTGGTTTCAAACCAGATATCACGGAAGATACGACTTTTGCGTGCCTCAAATCGTAATACACTCCAGACAAATGCGAGCGAAGAAAGCCAGCATCCCAAGGTTTGCAATGCCCAGGG
>QWPF01000102.1:7180-10462 GCA_003671255.1 Planctomycetota bacterium
AACAACCCCCCGAACCAGCCATTGCCATTTGGAAGGTTCGAAACCATGGGCTGCTGCTAACCAACAACGCTCTCAGTAACGCAGCGAATGCAAACCAATCAAGATAAATTGCAAGTGGAAGATCAAGAACCTTTGCTTCAAGTACAGCTCCCGTAGATTCGACTACAAGGACCAAAGGCAATATCACCAGCAGCCAGAATTCAGATATTTGGGCAGGAGTTTGCACACCCTCATCCCAAAGAGAATCAAAGAAAACAAAAAAGCTATTTAAAAGATGCAACAAAAGAGCAAGAGTCGCTGCAGCCAATACCCCTGCAGTGAAAGGCATGGGAAATAACAAATGTTGCTGAAAAAAACTATAGCCTGAAATCGACCAGAACAACAATCCAGCAAGGGTAAATTCCATCTTACCAAATTGCCATGCAAGAAGAATGCAAGCCATGCCCAACTCTAAAGCACCCAGGCTGAAGAAGAGGGATTTATCATCTAGGGTTTTTGAAAGGGAATACCAGGCGGGTAATAAACAGACCACGAGAATGCAGGAAAGAATCTTAAACGCCTGCTTTAAGGAATTAGTTTTCGCAGAAGAAGGAATGATTCTTGCGAGTGTTGAATAAATGAAAGCAAGCATGCCTAGGCAGGCGAATCCAAAGTTTGCAGGAGGATCGGGATATAAGAAAGCAGCAACTGCGGAGATCGGAAAAACAGTAATGATAAGTGCGCTGAAGGGATTATTTTCTAGGCGATAAAGATACAAGAGAAGGCATGCAAAACCGATTTGAGCGATTGCGCCCCCTGGGCCGGGGCCCTCAGATTGCGCCCAACCCATCGCCAGCGAACTCATTGCAGCAATCCATGCCCCTGCAATCCAGCCTTTAAGACCAAGAGTATTTGCGATATTCCAGCGTGCAAAGCCAGTAATTAAAACCCCGACAAGAAGCATTACAAACGCAGAGGGCGGTTCAACCAGAATTTTAACAAGATCCAACGAAGCAAGTGTTGCAGTTGTGCTCAATGTTCCATTCAGCAAATGCACTTGTACAGAGAATGCAATAACCAATTGCAGACTTGCTGCCAACGCGCCAAACAAAGGCACTGCAGTTCTGGAAAAAAAGATAAGTATTGCGAGGGAGATCCATAAAGCAGGGATCATGGAAGAAACATCAGGCCATGCCAAAAGTGGTGCGATGGTAAGTGTTAAAACACCGAAGCCATGTAGCAGCGGGCCTGCCAATGAAAAAGCATCGTCTGATGAATCTGGTTGCGGAATTTGCAAAGCTAGAAATACAACACCTGCAAATATCAGAGGTATAGCAAGTGAAGAGATTGCAAAATTCGCACCCGAAGCCAAAAGAAACCCTTGCGCAACACACAGCGAAAACAGAAGAAGTAGCGCGAAAAGAAGGAGTTTTGCAGAGGTTGCAGGCTTGGCAATCCGAGACAAAAAAGCACCCAGCAGTGCTAATGCTATTGCACCGCCTTGAGCAATTTTCGCTTCCAAGGGCACAAACCAAGAAGCAAGCAACATCACAGCCATAAAAAGTAATAGTCCCAAAGTCAAAGAGCGGGAGATTCCAGCAAAGGCAATATCTTCAAACAGATCTGAAGTCGCTTTTTTAAACAAGGCAGCGATGCCTGTGAGGGCGATGACCTGAACCGCTGCAGCTATCCAATAACTTGAACCAGCTAGGCCAAGGTTTGCAAGCACCAAAAGAGAAAGTATTGCGAGCAAAATGCTGATGACCAGCATGCCTCTGCTGGTGGATTGTAACTTCCAATGATGCAGCGTGTATTGACCAGCAAAGAAAAGGAGCGCAGATATTCCAGCAAGCATTAAAAACGGGAAGTAGGGAATTTGTTCAAGGCTATTCCATAATGTTGCAACCAATGCGACCGACCCGCCAACAATTAATAATCCGCCCACCAACTCCCCAAGCAAGATATTGCGACTTTCAAGAAACAGGTTAAGCACCCCTGCAAGCGATCTTTGTGGTTTTGCAATTATGGGAGCTTGAGTAATTTTCGGGAAAGGGAGTACGGGCCTTTCCTCTTCAAGTATGCTTTTAGATTCCTGAGGTAAAACCACAGGCAATACGGGGGGAATATTTTCATCTTCTATAACAGAAATTAATTGTGACAGATCTAAAGTTTCTGCAGGAAGGACTGGTGGAATTGGAACAGGGCTGATTTTCGCTAGGCGATTTTTCAACGCAACCACAACCGCAGCGCTCGCCTCTTTCGAAACTTCATCCCGATCCACTAATTTTTCCAACTGTTCAAGGGCGATACGAAGTTCTTCACCCTCTTTGGATACGGTGGGCAGGAGATTCTTTCCACAGTTGTAACATTGCATCGAAGTTGGATTAAGTTCGCTGTTACAGGTTTTGCAGAATTGAGGGGGAAGAACCGGGGGAGAAAACATCCGAAAAAGGAAAAGGAAAAATACTTTAGCAACCCAAAGAAGAAGAACTAGGGGTAAAAAAATTAGGATGAACAGGATAATATAAAAGAGGTTATCCATGAATAAGGAGCTAACACCTGAAAAAAGCATCTGCAATAGTGAACAAAAACAGGTCGCACTGCGCCTATTTTTTTACCCAAACTGCCCATATTAGACACTTTTGGTGTTTTTTGTGCAACCCCTATCTTCTTATCTGGTAAGCTTTTTGGTGTTTTATGTGGTTGAGTTATGCCTTCTTTTCCAGTGGGTATAACAAAAATAGGCAGACCATTCCTAGCGATTCGTTGTAAGATAAAGCTTAAATAGCTATTCTAATAGAGTGAGCCTTTTTACTTGTGGCATTTACAGGGGTAATTGAAACGAAAAGGTTATTCGATTGGTAAAGTGCAACCTTATAAGTTCGCAGAGTTATTGAGTCTGCGGAAAGCAATATAATGCAGTTAACTTCTAAAAAAATACCCGCGGTAGAACCAGTGAAGTCCAAAGGGACATTCGCATTCGTAAGCCTTGGTTGTCCAAAAAACTTGGTCGATTCCGAGCGCATGCTAGGGAAACTTGCCCAGGATGGATACACTCTTACTGCCAACGCAGAAGGTGCGGATCTCGTCATCATCAACACCTGTGGTTTTATCGAACCAGCCCGTCAGGAATCCCTGGGCGTGATTCGAGAAATGCTCGATCTAAAAGAACAAGGCAAACTAGGAGCAGTAGTCGTTGCGGGTTGCCTAGCGGAACGCAAGGGCGAGGCCCTTCTCGAAGAAGTTCCAACGGTGGATCATATCCTTGGGGTTCATGCTCGCGAAGAAATAGTCCAGATCATC
>QWPF01000103.1 GCA_003671255.1 Planctomycetota bacterium
GCTGCGAAATATATTACCCTCTTCCTTTGCACCTTCAAGAATGTCTCCAGTTTCTAGGTCACGAGAAAGGTGATTTTCCTACCAGCGAAACAGCATGCAGTGAAGTAATGGCACTGCCCATGTTCCCAGAAATTACGGCGGAACAACAAAAGCGTGTTATTAGTGTTTGTGCTTCTTTCCTTAGGCAAAAAGTCAGAAAAGTTGCTTGATCTAGTTTTTTAATAAATCAAGCACTGCAGATACCGTCGCATTAATACCAGTTTCTAACGAGATGGGCATTTCTGGATGGTAGTATTCAGAATGCAATGAAGGCAACGAGGCATTTTTGCTCATCAAAGATGCCTCGTATTTATTTTTTGGTACGGTGCCTAAAAATAACATGCAGGAAGGAACACCTTCCCTGGCATACCTGCTGAAATCTTCCCCTCCCATGACTGCCTCGCGAGTAGAAACAGCCTCTTTGCCTAATTTTTCCTCCCAAACTTTTCGCAATCTTCGGGTTAAAGGTATATCGTTCGATAAAGAAGGAGTGAACTCGTTATTACGAATTAATATTTCTGGCTCTGGAGCATTGGCTCCAATAGCTGCAGCCTTGGTCAATCGTTCAATTCCACTCAGAACCTGCTTCCGGACATCGTCTTTAATTGTTCTTACCGTTAATTGAAGTCTGACCTCACTAGGAATAATATTGTGTTTCGTGCCACCATGAATTGAACCCACTGTAACCACTGCCGGATCAAGTGGATTCACCTCTCTGCTAACCAGAGTTTGCAAATCAAGGATAATTCTTGCAGCAAGAACAATAGGATCAACGGTAGTGTGTGGTGCTGCGCCATGCCCGCCCTTACCTTTAACAAGAATATCGATGGAATCAACATTTGCGCATGCAATCCCTTCGCAAACAGCAATGGTACCTGCAGGCCTAGCAGCATCGCAATGCAAAGCGATGCAGAAATCAGGCTTGGGAAAATCTTTGAATAACCCATCATCGAGCATCGCTTTTGCACCTGCACCTATTTCTTCAGCAGGTTGAGCAATAAAAACCAAAGTACCAGACCATTTACTTTTAATAGATAATAAAATCCGGGCAGTTCCCACCCAGTTTGTCATGTGTAAATCATGTCCGCATGCATGCATAACGCCTATATCTAAGCCTTTATCATTTCGGGCAACAGCTTTGCTTGCATAAGGCAGTTTGGTGTTTTCCAATACAGGCAAGGCATCCATGTCGGTTCGCACCAAAACAGTTGGCCCTTTTCCATTTCGAAAAACGCCAACAACTCCGGTTCTCCCAATTTTCTCTTTCACTTCAAAACCAAGTTTTTTTAATTCTGAAGCAAGAGTCGAAGCTGTTTTAAATTCTTGAAACGACAATTCAGGGTTAGCGTGAAGATATTCATAAAACTTCATCAACTCAGGAGTATGGGTGGAAGTCATTTCCTTTGAAAATTCCTGACTGTATGAAGGGGATGTGTAAAACATCTGCATAAGGATGAAAACAAAAAACAAATGTTTGAACATGAACATGACAGGTTTCCTCGGGAATACTTTGGTGAATCAAACCTTTTTAATGTTTTATACCGGATTTAACTTTACAGTTAGCGAAATTAGCTATAATTCCAATTGTGGTTTTGGTTACCTTAAGGAAGGGGATGGTCATGCAGTTCAGAACAATTCCGCTTGCCCAAAGGCAAGATATATTTTTTAAACTTGTTACTTTGCAGGATGCGAAGAGCAAAGGCATCAGAGAATCTAAAAAGATCATTATCGATCAGTTTCAAATCGATGATGCTACCCTTGAAAAAATCACCGAAGAAGGAATGGATCGTAATTGGCCACCTTTATCAGATAATGAAGAAGAAAATCAGGTTGCAGAGTCGGATATGGCTGAACCAACCGATTCAACTGATGAATTACCCGTATCTAGTGAATCTACTGATGAACTACCCGATTCAACTGATGAAGTAACACATTCTCCCGAAGCTTAATCCTAGATTTGGCTCTTGTTTACACTACCAATATAACGAAAAAGGCCCCCTACTTAATAATAAGGGGCCTTTTACTTTTGCTAATTACTAAGGCTTAACTTGTTCTAATAGGAAGGTGCCCTTCTTATTAGAAGTGATAATATCCAATTTGCCATCACCGTTGATATCAGCAATAGCAAATTGAGTTCCAATCCCTGAATCGTTATCTAAAACAACAGGATTGAAAGTGATAATACCATCCGAACTTTTGCTGCCTTTAAGCATGTAAACATAAGCGGGTAAACTTGAACCAGGCTCGCTTTTTCCGTGCGAATAAAACCTTTTACCTGTGACCATATCTTTTACGCCATCGCCATCTAAATCAACAAAATGCATGGCATGTGTTTCAGAAACTAACTCAGGGAATAAAACCCTGGTATTAAAGGTCGGTTCCTTGGCGTTATCTTTGATCTGCTTATGCCACCAAATGCCATATTTATGTGCTGAACTGGAAAGGACATCAACCAATCCGTCACCATCCAAATCGATGGCATGCATATCTGCAGCAGAATCACCAATTTTAGTAGCATGAAATACCCATGGTTTTCCTTCATATTTTTCAGGTTGTTCCCACCAACCCCCCGTACAAATAACATCCATTCTGCCATCTTTGTTAATGTCACCAATCCCAAGGCCGTGAGCATACTTGAAAGTCCCAGGTATTTCTTTGCCTTCCGAGCTTGGCAAACTAATGGGATTCATGGTCCAAGTTTTAGTTGGATCATCACTATTAGGGGTAAAGAACGCCATTTGCCCCATGTGCTCTTGTTTTGCAGGTTGAGCACCCATGAGAAGAACTTTTTTCCCGGTGCCAAAAAGATCAACATAAAGTGGGGTTTCGTTACATGCGCTTGACCAAATTTCATGCTTTTTCCAGTGCCCGTCTTTCCCCTTGGGATTTTCAAACCAATGACAAGGCGCACCAGGAAAACCAATAACGATTAAATCTGGGTATCCATCTTTATTAATATCGTCAGCCCAGCAAGCGAAAGATTGGCTATATCCACTAAGGCCATCACCATAATTACCAGGCTTTCGAATTTCATGCATTTTCCAGTTCGGTGCTTCGTACCAAGCTTCACCGTTCAAAATATCCATCTTGCCATCTTTATTCACATCTGCCACTGCAACCCCTTCAGACCGGAAAACCGTGTCGATGGTAGTTTTTTTCCAGTTTGGTGATGGGGGCAAAGGTTTTACAGGGTCAGCATTAATGCTGAAAGTAAGAATAGGCAGTAAAACAAATGAAAAATGCATGACAAACTTACTCCAGAGGTAGGATATCTTCCCCAAATTTGCTAAGGGGTATTTAAAACATGCTCTAAATATAATTGATAAATGAATATTTGCGAAAACAAAAATGTATTCAATTAACAAATTAATTGCACAAAGGTATGTATCGATTTTACCGGAACGGAAATAATGTTTCAAACCATTTCTCTTAACATCTTTTTCACAAAGAACTTTATTTTTACTAAACTTTTATTAGGGAAGACACTTGATTCGCTTTACAATCAATCAAGTTGGCAAAAAGTTATTTAAAGGAAAACAAACATGAGCAAAAAGATGTTGGATCTGGTTCTTCCTCGAATTGCGAGAGTTCTTAGCCGTCAGTTGAAAAGCTATCGTGCCGGTACCATAGATGATGCCACTTTCTCAGATAAATTTGATTCAATACTACAACAACAATGTGAATGGCTTAATAAGCAAGGTTATCAAAGCGTAGAGGCATCAATAACAGTGCATGCAGCCTTGATAGTATTAAGTTCGCCAGGATTAAAAGCCGAATCTAAGCGCCTTAATACACCACTTGAAGTCATCGAATTTAGGGCAATCTGCGAGTCCGCAAAAGATCTTGGAGAAACACTAGGTGTTCCAACCTATGAGGTAGTTGAAAAACTTAGTTGTTTACTCGCATTTCATATGAAATAACGAGGTTATCGGTTAAGGCTCTTAATTAATTCTTGAAGATTTTTTCTGTTGAGCGGCAAATTGTTGTTGTCAACATAATCAATATTAAGAGCCTCCCAACCTTCTTTACTTGATGTGTCAACTTTAATAACCGCATCACCAATATATTTTTTGTTCGAAACCACGCCGAAGTATTCCATTTTTAAATTTATCTCTGATCTGTTTTCCTTATCTTTAACTTTTACGATTTCATACTTAATCATGACGATTTTTTGGGCAGTCGGGTGAACCGCTTTGATCACCGCCTTGCCTAATTCGGCCATAAATGTTTTTTCTTCAGAGTTTCGTTTTTTAAATGAGGGCATATCATCGTTAATCCAACTTTTGACACTTGCTCCACTAGCTAAAACAACGAAACCAGCGAAAAAACAAAGAAGAACCCAATAATTTCCCTTGCTTATCATCACTTATTGCCCCTTAATAAAGAACACACCTAACACAAAAGGATCATGTTATGCGTCAAACTAATTTCAACCTTCTTTTTCTATATTCGTTTATTTGGATCACTTATTCCACAAATTTAATAAATGCTCAAAAAAATCTACCCAATACCTCGCTATTAGAGAAGGGTGATTTAGGAACAAAAATGGTTTCCGACATAGGGGTTTGGTTGGATATTAAGACAAAAGAAAACCATACTTTGCGAAACGAACAATTTTTGGTGAATGCCTCAAAAATTGCCCAAGATCCTAAAGCGCTCGAAAAGAAAAAGCAAACCTTGAAAAGTATTCTTGGAATAATCGACAGCACGAATAAAACAGAAGATTTGGAACTCCTCGAAACCCTCAATAAACCTGCCCTGATTTATGAAAACAAACAATATAAGATTTTTAAAATTCGCTGGAATGTTGTTGAGGGGTTGCATGGCGAAGGCTTATTGGTCGAACCAAAAGAAAAACCAACCGCACAAATAATAGCAATCCCTCCACCAGATATTACTCCAGAGAGTTTCTGTGGCCTTACCAATGATAAAACAGTTTCCATGGGAAAGATTCTTGCGGATTTAGGCTGCAGAGTTATCGTTCCAACAATTATTGATCGAAAACAAGGTTTTTCTAATAACCTTGATATTCCACGCAAAACCAACATACCCAGACGGGAATTTATCTACCGAATGGCGTATGAGATGGGTTATCAAATTAATGGTTTGGAAATTCAAAAACTACTTCCGCTGATTAATTGGTTCTCGTTTAAAGATCCAACTATTCCAATAGGAGTGGCTGGTAACGGTGATGGTGCATTTCAAGCATTGATTTTAAGTTTTCTCGATAACCGCATTCAAAGTTCATGGATTGATGGTTATTCCCTCAACCGTAACAAAACCTGGTCGGAACCACTTGATCGAAATATTTGGAATTATCTTAAATATTTTTCTGATGCGGAGTTAGTTTCATTGAGCAAAGCCTCAACTTTGATATCTGGTTTTAGTTATCCATTATACAAAGGCGCACTTAAAATCGAGAATCTTAATCAGGCAGCTCCAGGAATCTTAACCGCACCAACAAAAAATCTTATTATCGAAGAAAATGAAATCCTCGTTTCCTTTTTAAAAGCGATGAACTCTGAGAAAAAAGTTCTGTTTGAAAACACTTCCTCAGTTTTAACACTTGCGCAATTGGGCGCTAAATTTATTTCAACTATTTCTAATGTTAAATCAACGCCGATAAATGAAATCCCTCCTGTGAACATGAATTTTAACCCTGAAGCAGAGGAGAGACAACAAAGGCAATTCAATGAACTGATTTCATTCATTCAAAAATCTTGGAGAAAATCAGATAAGGTGCGCCAGACTTTAATTTCCAAGCATGATTCATCAACTGTAGAAAAGTGGGAAAAGAGCTCAGAACCATTAAGGAAATATTTTTCGGAAGAAGTGATTGGGAAACTTCCTGCTGCGACTTTAAAGCCGAACCCAAGGTCTCGCATTATTTACGAGAATAAAGATTTTACTGGGTATGAAGTTGCATTGGATATTCACGAAAATGTATTCGCTTATGGCATATTGTTGGTCCCTACGAAAATAAAAGCTGGGGAAAAACGCCCGGTAGTGGTTTGTCAACATGGCCTTGAAGGGAAACCAACCGATGTTTGTGATCCAGATAAGAAAACGCAGTATTATAATTCGTTTGGAGCGGAATTAGCGAGAAAAGGGTACATTGTATTTGCGCCCCAAAACCCGTATTTAGGAAGAGATTTATTTCGTGAATTGCAAAGAAAAGCAAATCCCCTGGGCTTAAGCCTTTTCTCATTCATAGTTCAACAACATCAAATCACATTAGATTGGCTTAAAACCTTGCCTTTTGTTCAACCGGATAAAATAGGTTTTTATGGGCTAAGTTATGGCGGAAAAACAGCAATGCGTGTCCCTGCGATTCTTAAAGATTATTGCCTTTCAATTTGCTCCGGGGATTTTAACGAATGGGTAGGGAAAAATGTGCTTGTTGATTATCATGGAAGCTACATGTGGACCTATGAATACGAAATGTATGAGTTTAATTTGGGGCAAACATTTAATTATGCAGAGATGGCAATGTTGATAGCACCCCGACCTTTCATGGTTGAACGAGGTCATTCGGATGGGGTCGGGATAGATGAAATGGTGGGTTGGGAGTATGCAAAAGTACGAAGGTTTTATGCTTTTTTGGGAATTCCTGAGAAAACTGAAATTGAATTTTTCAAAGGCGGGCACGAGATAAACTCTAAAGATACTTTTGCGTTTTTGAAAAAGCATCTCGGATGGCCAAAATCAGACTGATTTAAATGGCTTCCCCTTATATATTAAACTTAATGTTTGATTAGGCCCGGTGATGAAACTGGCAGACATGCAGGTCTTAGAAGCCTGTCCCGCAAGGGGTGCGGGTTCAAATCCCGCCCGGGCCATTTTTTACTTTTATGGTTGATGTATTCCTATGAATCTTGATCAATATTTTGATAAAATCCGTTTCCCTTTATCGACAATTCCCGGATTGGCTCACAATGAACAGTTTAATGCGGATGCAGATTCCTATGACTTTCTTGTTGAACAAAAAGAAAAAGGCATCACCTTAACCGAAGAGCAATTGCGCCTTTGGGAAGAATTTGAAATTAAGATCCCCCATTTATTCAGATTAAGCACTGAATTTTGGGCGTCGAACCATCCCTAATTACCCTGAGATATCTTTTAGAACATCTCCCTATTCAAGGATTTACAGGCAATACTACAAATTTTATGACTAATCATGCTTTAAATTTGCAATTGACACTGCCTGTTTTAATCACTGGAGTTTCTGGCGTTGTAGGCTTTAATTTTTTTGTCCACATGCGTCGAAAATATGGAACTTCTGTAGTCGGAATTCGCCCTCAAGATACTTGGCGCATGCAAAGTGAAGGGATTATTGGCGTTAATCCAGATGATTCTTCCGAAATGCTCGCTCTTTTTAACAAATATAATTTTAAAACGGTCTTAAATGCAACCGGTAGTTGTGCCCTCAAAGCCTGCGAATTAAACAAAGAACTTGCATATAAAACTAATGTGCTTAGCGCCCAAGTTATTGCAAAACTTGCCACACAATTCAATTCTCGGCTGGTTCATATTTCCTCGGATCTTGTTTTTTCAGGTGACTCTGGCGAAGGGAATTATCTCGAAGATTCCCCTCTAGACCCTGTAACCATGTACGGAAAAACCATGGTAGAAGGCGAAAAAGCTATTCTTTCCATCAGTCCCAATGCAGCCATTCTTAGGATTTCACTTCCCATGGGGCCTAGTTTTAGTGGCCATGCCGGGGCCATTGATTGGATTACCTCCAGATTTAAAAATCATAAACCAGCAACACTGTATTTTGATGAATTTCGATCTCCTACTTATGTAGAAGACATGAATGATGTATTTGAACAATTTCTTTCAGCAAGTTATAGCGGGATATATCATTTTGGAGGGCCTAAAAATTTATCGCTCTACCAAATTGGTCAGATAATTAATAAAGCAGGCGGGTTCGATCCTAATCTTTTACAAGGTTGCCTCAGGCATGAAGCTGGTCCTATTCCTCCCCGTGCAGGAAATGTTACCATGATTAGTGAAAAGCTTACCAATCTCCTTGGTTTAAACAAAATCAAGCCTTGGCCTTTTAAATCGCATCTTAATCCAGGCAATATGCAATGGCATCATAAGAGGGAGCCTGAATTTGATTATTCGAAAACCCACTTGCATGAAAATCTTTATAGATATACTTGGGAAGTCCCAACGCCCTCCGAGTATTATGTACAAGACAAATACCGCAAAAATCAGTAATTCAGCATTCCTTTTACTTCTTCCCTAGGGTGTTACCCAATAATTCCTACAATTTACTAAGGGAGGATTTATTATGAAGGTGCTTCACTTTGATTGTTTCAGTGGCATCAGTGGAGATATGGTTTTAGGCGCTCTAATTGATCTTGGCGTGCCTGAAGAAATTATTTGCACAGCCATTCATTCTTTGAACATCAATGTAAAAGTAACTTTTGAAAAAATCCGTAAAAATGGGTTCGCTGCTACTCTTGCTATCATCGATGCCCCACTCGAAAACAAGCATCGCTACCTTCATCAAATTGAAAAAATAGTCAATGATAGTTCGCTATCCCTTGATCAAAAATCTTTGTCGTTAAAAATCTTTCGTAGACTTGCTAATGCTGAAGCTCATGCACATGGTATTTCCATCGATAAAGTACATTTTCATGAGGTTGGTGCAGCAGATAGCATTGCAGATATCGTTGCGGCTGCAGTCGGATTCTGTTGGCTCGAAATTGATAAATTCACTTCAAGATCCGTGCCGACCGGTCATGGAAGTGTAAAATGTGAGCATGGAATCATGCCGATTCCTACCCCAGGAACCACTGCTTTGCTTGAAGGTGCCCCAGTCGCAAGTGTAAACATTGCGAAAGAACTGACAACGCCTACCGGTGCTGCAATCCTAACTACGGTAGTTACAGAATGGATGGAATCGCCCCACATGACAATTCAAAAAGTGGGATGCGGGGCAGGGACGATGGATTTGCCAACTCAACCAAATATGTTGAGATTATTTTTGGGAAATGCTGTAGATAAAAATAGCGAAGACACCGTTTGGGTATTAGAAACAAACTTGGATGATATTAGTGCAGAGCATGTTGCATTTTGTACAGAATCATTAATGCAGGCAGGCGCATTAGATGTGTATACTGTTCCGATAACGATGAAAAAAGGCCGGGCTGGGGTGATTTTAAGTGTCATTTGTAATACTGAAATGATTGATGCCTTGCAAATGATTGTATTTCGTGAAACAGCAACGATGGGAATAAGAAAATATCAGGCAAATAGAACTAAACTCCAGCGAGAATCAATTGTTATTCAAACGAAGTATGGCCCGGTGGCAGCAAAAAAAGGTTGGATGGAAAACAAGTTGAATGTGATTACACCTGAATTTGAAGATTGTGCCCGTGTTGCTCGAACCCATAATATACCCCTTCGAGAAGTTTACGCAGAAGTTATAAGGAACGCTTCTGTTTAAAAATTTCCAGTAAGTAAGAAAGAAAGTTCAATGCCAAGCAGTAACGAAATTCGTCAGCAGTTTATCGATTTCTTTGCGAAAAAACATGCCCACACTTTTGTGGCTTCCAGTGCGGTGGTGCCTTTTGATGATCCAACACTGCTATTTACAAATGCAGGGATGAATCAATTTAAGGATGTATTTCTGGGGACAGGATCCCGGCCTTATAAAAGGGCAGCAAATACTCAAAAATGCATTCGTGCAGGTGGGAAACATAACGATCTTGATGATGTGGGTAAAGACACCTATCACCACACCTTTTTCGAGATGCTTGGGAATTGGTCTTTCGGGGATTACTTTAAAAAAGAAGCCATCCGCTGGGCGTGGGAATTACTCACTGAAGTTTGGGGGCTAGATAAAAGCAGGCTTCATGTTACTGTATTTGAAGGCGATCCAAATAACAATTTGGCTGCTGATGAAGAGGCTGCTCATTTCTGGCGCACCGAAACTTCAGTCCCGCACAACCATATTCATCTTGGTAATAAAAAGGACAATTTTTGGGAGATGGGCGATACTGGGCCTTGTGGGCCTTGTACAGAAATTCACATCGATCTGACTCCAGATAAATCTGGTGCTCATTTGGTGAACCAAAGTTCTGCCCAATGCATTGAAATATGGAATCTTGTATTTATCCAATTTAATCGCAATGCGGATGGTTCACTTACACCACTTCCTGCGAAACATGTCGATACCGGTATGGGTTTCGAACGCGTTGCTGCTGTTTTGCAAGGTAAAAACAGCAATTACGACACCGACATTTTTACACCTATCTTTGATGCCATTCGCGATATGAGTGGTGCTAAACCTTACTCAGGCATTTTGGAAAATCATAACGATATTGCTTACCGCGTTATCGCTGATCATATTCGCACACTTACTTTTGCAAT
>QWPF01000104.1:0-6052 GCA_003671255.1 Planctomycetota bacterium
TGAATCCCACAAGGTTTGCAAGGCTTCGGATTGTGTTGATGCTGCTTTTCGTAGCGCTTCGAGCGTGGGTGAATCGAATTGCGCAAGTGCTGCAAGGGGATCAAGCGATAATAAAAGTGCGTTCGCTTCTTGTTCGTTTACATCCAGAATTTCCACCATGACTTCCTGATCTTGGAAAAGCTCTTTGCGTAGATGGCCATCGATCAGTTGAAGCTTGCCTTCGGAGGTTTCGTAAGCAAGCAGACTGCGGGCGAAGCCGATTTCGTTTAAGATTGCGCTGAGGGCAGATTTTTGCGCATCGGGATGGATGCGAGGGTTGAGCGGGTGCACTAGAAGTTCGCTTGCGCGGATTTTTCTGTGCTCGCGGATGCGTAATTTATAAGGGGGTTGGGTGTTCATTCATGCAGGCTAGGCGATCAACCCGCATAAGGTGCAGCTCAGTTTGGGTTATAATTTGTGGAAATAAAAAAGACCCGCTCAGCGCGGTGGGCTGAGTGGGTCTTCTTTTGTTTATGAGTCAAGATTGACTAGGCGCTTTTCTTATCTTGGTTGTTATTTGAATCAAAGAGTTTGGTTTCCCCTCTGATCATCTTATCGGTGATGACAAACTTACCTTTGGTTTCAAGCTCTGGAAGTTCGAACTGCATATCGAGCATGATTTCTTCGATGATGCTTCGTAAACCGCGTGCACCTGTATCGCGCTCTTTGGCTTTTTGCGCAATCGCTTGCAATGCGGAAGAATCGAACTCGAGTTCTGCGCCTTCCATTTCGAAAAGCTTTTGGTACTGGCGTACCAAGGCATTTCGGGGTTCGGTAAGAATGCGAACTAGTGCTTCTTCATCAAGTGGATCAAGAGGCGCAAGTACTGGAAGCCTGCCGATGAATTCGGGAATCATGCCGAATTCGAAAAGATCATCGCTGGTGACCTGATTGAGTAGGCTACCAAGATTGCGTTCTTTATCTTCGGGGTTGCTACCAAAGCCAATGGTCTTTTTCCCTAGTCTGCGGGAGATGGTATCGCCCAAGCCGACGAATGTACCACCGCAGATGAAAAGAATGTTGGTGGTATCGATTTGGATGTACTGTTGTTCGGGGTGTTTTCTGCCACCTTGTGGGGGAACATTAGCAACAGTGCCTTCAAGCATTTTAAGAAGTGCTTGTTGAACGCCTTCGCCAGAAACATCGCGGGTGATGGAAACATTCTGCGATGTCTTAGCGATTTTATCAACTTCATCGATATAGATGATGCCTCGTTGAGCAGCTTCGATATCGAAATCAGCAGCATGAAGAAGCTTCAAAAGAAGGTTTTCGACATCTTCGCCTACATAGCCAGCTTCGGTGAGGGTGGTGGCATCGCCTATGGCAAATGGAACATCAAGAACCTTTGCGAGGGTTTTTGCAAGCAGGGTTTTACCACTGCCTGTAGGTCCGATCAAAAGGATGTTGCTCTTTTCGAGATCAACATCGCTGGGGCCGGCTTGGCCTGTCATGCTAAGGCGTTTGTAATGGTTATGAACAGCGACGGAAAGAACCTTCTTGGCACGGGTTTGGCCAATAACATACTGGTCAAGTTTTTCCTTGAGAGTACGGGGGGAAGGGATATGGGCGAAGGGTTGCTTGCCCGAGCCCCTGCGTTTCTTTTCCTGAACGATGATGGATTGGCATAGCTCGATGCATTCGCCACATATGAATACATCTGCGGGCCCTTCGACCAAAGGACCAACATCGCGGAAGCTTTTTCTGCAAAAAGAGCAGAAAGCGTTGCGATTGCGGCCAGTATTGGAGGTGGGCTTTTTACCGCCCGTGCCCGAATCTTTCGTCGCCATGAAATCTCCTATCAGGGAATAATCTCAACAAAACAAAGTTATGAAAGAAGTCTACCTAAAGCACCAAAGTTTCCGGAAGCCCAAAAAGCCACCCTAAGTTAGTTAGGGGTATTAGGGATTCTACAACCGGAAGGCAATTTTCCGCAAGGACAACTGAAAGAAGAAGGTTAAGATTTCGCAACATCGTCGTCATTAGGGGGAAAAACCTTGGGAAACCCATCATAAGAAGCTTCTTTTGGGGAAGAATCAGGTATAGAAGGAGAAGTCTCAGGGGGATTTTCCGAGGGTGCAGGATCTTTAGAAGAGATCTTACGCCCAAGTTTCCGCTTAACGATTTCGAATTCTTGGGGGGTTAATTCTCCCGCCTCAAGCATGGTGCGAAACTCACTTAACTGATCTTCGGGGGAACAAATTCCCCGCTTTCGATCGTCTTTAAAAGAACGGCCAACCCAAGCAACAATCATTGCGCCCAAAAGTAAAACTCCTGCAAGAAGCATCCCGGTCAAAGCCAGGCTGAATCTGCCATCCTGCCAGAAGGGAACTTGTGGTGCAGCCAAGAAAACTAGAAAACGCATAAGCGTCTCCTTAGCAAGCGGGGGAAAGTAACTTGGGGTTTGCATCACCTTAAACCAAGAGAACTTTTCCATCCTTGCGAGCAATTATAGCCTCAAGAATTTGAGCATGAAAAAAAATTGAAGTTTTAGTGATGAAAACTTTAGTCGCCCAAGGCGTTATAGCTGGTAGATTCCGAAGCGTGTTCATTTCCTGATCGGGTTTTGTTTGCCAAACACCTCCCAACACTGTAAATCTAAAGAGTAATACCGACCTAGTTACAATCAAGGAGTGCATGATGAGCGTAGTAAAAGCAGAAGCTGGGAAAACAAAAATCGGCTGGATAGGCACAGGCGTGATGGGGCGTTCCATGTGTGGACACTTAATCAAAGCGGGCTATTCTGCAACCATCTACACCCGTAGTAAAGATAAAGCTGCAGATCTTATTGCCCTCGGGGCCAAGTGGGTTGATTCCCCCAAAGCCGTGGCGCAAGAGACCGATGTAATATTTGCAATCGTTGGTTTTCCGAAAGATGTGCGCGAAGTGTTTCTAGGCGACCAAGGAATCCTCGCAGGCTCTAAGCCAGGCAACATTCTCGTTGATATGACCACCAGCGAACCTTCGCTTGCAGTGGAAATCTACAACGCAGCCAAGGCCAAGGGCGTTCATTCGCTTGATGCTCCAGTATCTGGTGGCGATATCGGGGCGAAAAATGCTGCCCTTTCTATTATGGTCGGTGGCGATGCAGAAACCGAACAGGCAGTAAGGCCTTTGTTTGATTGCATGGGCAAAACTATCGTGCATCAAGGTGCTGCGGGTTCGGGTCAGCATACCAAAATGGTAAATCAAATTCTCATCGCATCAGGGATGATTGCAGTGTGCGAAGCGATGCTCTATGCATTTAAATCGGGCCTCGATGCTAAAACAGTTCTGCAATCGGTGAGTGTGGGTGCTGCTGGTTCTTGGTCGTTGCTAAACCTTGGCCCCCGTATCATCGATCGCAATTTCGAACCGGGTTTCTTTGTTGAACACTTCATCAAGGATATGGGCATCGCACTCGCAGAAGCAGAGCGTATGAACCTTTGCCTACCAGGCCTTGCTCTTGCCAAGCAACTCTATGAAGCCGTACGGGCGCAGGGCTATGGCCGTAAGGGCACTCATGCCTTGATGCTTGCGATGGAACATATGTGTAATGTGAAAAGATAAGGTTGAAGATAAAACAAAAAAGCCCGCAGGCTTGGGTAGCGTGCGGGCTTTTTCGTTGGGCATAAATAGGCTCGGCACCATCAAGACAAAGGAGACGGGACATGTCTTTTTGGTGCCGGGCTTTATCGGGGGGGTGATTATTTCAAATCGCCCAGGCCTTCCTTTTCAGGAAGCTTGAATCCTAAAACATTGCGTACTCGGGGCCCACCATCGGTGGCGTAACTCCCTGTACCAACTTTATCATGTTCTTTGTTTTTCCAACCCAACACTACGATTCTGTCTAAACACTTCCCAAAATAATCTCTGCCATAAGTGCCTTGCATCGCACTGGGCGCACTCGCTTTTCTGCTGAAACTACTGCCACCTACCCAATAACCATCGTAGGCCGAGGTATAGGTTGGTTTGGCATGTTTCTTAACAAGGTTGGCGTAACCAGTTTGCTTCCAACTGTGATCAGGGCTGGCATCCATGGCAATACCATCATCCGAAGCGGAAGAGCTGGAGATCAAAAGCCCCAACGAAAGTATGCAGCTAATCCAGATAATGCGGCTCACGAAAAGACCCCTAAGAAAAATAGTCAAAGTAGGCGTTCAATGAATAATCGGCAGATTGAAGACAAATCTTCATAATAGTCACCCAATTTTATCAAGTTGTTAAACTGGGAAGGGCAGGGGTGGTTTTTTTCTCTTTATTGTTGTTTCAAATCTCTTGACAGATGTAACTTTCAAGTTTATGGGGCTACGCCATGAACACATTATTTCTATTATCGTTTTCTCTGGTGGCTCTGCTTGGAGCAGAAGACCCCGCACCAGCGACCGCAAAACCCGCAACCAAGGGGAAGGTTCTCCTTCTGGAAAACGATCGAGTTTTGGAAGGGGATATAGAGTTGGTCGGGGATCGTTATAAAATCAAACGAACCATAGGGGAAACCTGGCTGCCCACCAATAATGTGGTAAGGCTTTGCCCAAGCATGGATGATGCCTATTTGTTTTTGCGCAGCAGGACCAATCTTGAAGATGCTGATGAAAGATTAAAGTTGGTTTCCTGGTGTGTGCGCTATGGTTTGAAGGAAAGAGCATTGGAAGAGGCAGCAGCAGCTGTGCAACTAAGGCCCGAACATGCACCAAGTATTCGCTTGATGACTCATTTAAAGTCAAGCATCGATCAAGATCAACTGCGCAAGGAAATCAACACGGTGGTAGTGTCGGATGAAGCTCCAACGGTGCTACCCATCGAAGTGGCCAACGATTCCTTAAGTATGTTTGCAACCCGCATCCAACCAATATTAATGAACACTTGCGCCACCTGCCATAGCACAGGCAAAGGTGGGAACTTCAAATTACAACGGGTGTACGGGTTAGCAAAACCCAATACGAAAAACCTTCAGCAAAACTTGGCAGCAGTATTGAGTCAGGTTAATTTGCAGCAGCCCGATAGCAGCCCATTTTTAGGGAAGGCATTGACCTTGCATGGGGGCGCAACCAAAGCGCCGATCAAAGGTCGCGAATCCGAAACTTATAAGTTGTTGGAAGATTGGGTGCGTATGACCACCGTCAGGCATGCAATAGCGCAAGGTGATAGCATCCCGAGTGCATTTGCAGAAGAAAAAGCTGGCGTGAAGTCAACCAAACCAACCACACCGCTTAAGGAAAAAGAAGGCGAGAAGGAAGCAAACCCCTTCGACCCAGAAGTGTTTAATAAGCTGTTTAATCCCATGAAGGAAAAATAAAGAAGGCATGTAGACTGCACAGCCTACAAGCCTCTTGTTAGAAAATACAATTCGGGTTCAGTTAATCATCATTACTTTGAAGCTTGTTTGTATCGTCTGGTTTTTTCGTTTTAGCTTCCCCACTTAAATCAATCATGCGATTAGCTACTGTACTTTGAAGCTTGGCATAATAAGCCACGATGTTTCGGGGATCATGCCCTAATTGGCCCGAGATCTGATGACGAACCCGCCTGAGTTCATCGAAAATGGTTGGAGTTGTCATGGTAAAGCATCTTCTCCGAGAAGTTCCAGCGGTGTTACTAAGGTTGGAACATATAATCCTAGTATACCATTGATTCTTCGGATTTGCCCAAACTTGTTGGCGTTGGCAAGTAAATGCATTTATTGCGATAGCCCTGAAAGGCAACGCCTTGGGGAAATGGCTTCGCGGTAAAAGTTCGTAAGCATAAAAGCATTCTCACCGCGAAGACGCAAAGAACGCTAAGAAGCATCCAGATGCCAAGCACCTTTGATTGCTTTTCTTCCTTCCGTGAAATTCCGTGTCCTTCCGTGGCAAATGCTTTATCTTTTCTTCCTTAGCGTCCTTAGCGTCTTCGCGGTAAATTGCCTTCCAAGCCCACCCACTGCGCTGCTCACTCTTACCCACAATTATCCGGAGGGGCTGTTAGGGCTGAAGAGGCTTGCGCCTTGAACGAGCAGGTGAAACGCAAACCATCCCCTCCAAAGGACTTTCATTCC
>QWPF01000104.1:6062-10397 GCA_003671255.1 Planctomycetota bacterium
CAACTTCGCGTATACGGAGTTTCATTCTTGGCATTTAATATCCATGGATTCCCCGCTTTCGCGGAGAATGACGGGCGGTTGTTCCTAAGCCCTGAAGGGGTGAAATGAGATAGCCCGGGGTTAAGCGAAGCGCAACCCCGGGTAATAAATCCCCCATCAAATAAGCCCTGAAAGGCAACGCCGTGAAGGATTTTATGCCGCGATTTTATGGATGTCCTTGAGCTTTATCCTTTCGTCAACGGTCAGAGAGCGAAGATTGGGATTCCCGAGTGGTTTCTTGTCGCGGTTCGGAGGGCGGTAGCGTGCGCATTTGCAGGCGGAACGCTCGTAGTCGTCCGTGACGGCCGCTCGTAGTCGGCTGCGCAAGTCCTGGTTTAGGGGTGGTATTTCGTGAAGGTTGGTCAGGCTTTGGCGCAAGGCCCGGATGGTTTGAGCGAGACTGAGCTTGGCGGGAACATATTCGTTCCTTGGGTTCTTCCACCGTCGCACGGACAACTGCTCTTTCAGCGCCAACAGTTCGGCAACGGTCATGGCCAAGAGCGACCAGTGGAGTTCCGCCAACAAGCGCTGATCATTTCGGCAGCAGAGTTTGCCGCTACTAAGAGTTTGCTTCAATCCACGAAATTCAACTTCAATTCCCCATCTCATTTTGTAAAACTTTACAATCTGTTGGTTAGAAAGACGGGTGGCATCCAAGACGCTTGTGAGGATCCAGACCTTGGTCTTGCCAATGCCCACGAGTACCAAGCGTAAATGGAGCGGCGGTTCGCCGACCCGGATCATGGCCTTCGGCCAGCAAAGAACCATGCCATTCTTCTGTTGTTGGAAATCGGCACCCTCGGTTAAAAGGCTTGCGTTCGCACCGACACGCACTAGGAAGTTGGACCCGCTCCGCAAGATCGCAGACCACAGCGGATAGCCGACGAAGCCAGCATCGCCGCAAAAGAGCGTATCTGAAGGGAATTCCCCAGCACCCACCAGTTCCATGACATGCGCCCGTTCACTGGAGTTCGATGGCCCTAGTCGCCAACTCCACGGCAAGCGCAACCCCATGTGCCACAACAATGTGATCCACGCCTGCGGCTTGGGCGGTTGACCTCGATTCCGTTCGTTCTGCGTTCGCCGCATTCCGCGGGTTTTTTTCTTGCGATAGCGCGAGGTCATTCCCTGCCCGTAGTTCGCTGCGCAAAAGGCCTTCTCGTTGGCCCGGGACCGCGGGACTGTGCTCCGAGAGCCATCGAAGGCAATCGGTACCCAACCGTCGATTCTCCAAAACTTACCACCCCATTCTTCCATCCGCATCTGAAGAACGCTCCATAACAAGGGAATGAAGATGGCAGTCCATCGCGTCAAGGCCCCCAGAAAGCCTTGGTATGTGCTCAGGGGTTGGGTGCCCGAGATTTTTTTACTCCATCTCGCAGCATCGCAAAAAGCATCCGTCACATTGCGACATTCTGACCAAGACCAAAAAAGTGCTTGCCAGACCAAGTCTCTTGGTGCCCAACTGGTATTGCCATGAAACTTGACATGGGTGAAAATATGATCGCTTGGAAACAACTGCTCCTGCAAAGCAACGAGGCTTTCGCAATTCGTGGTGGCAGTGGACTTCCTATTTCGACGCTGGTGCTGTGTCACGCATGCGCCACGCACAGGATTTCTTTTAGACATAAACCAGATTCCTTTCCGACTGAAGTGTTTTCGGTTGGGGATGGGAGGAATCTGGTTTGTTTCATATTTTGCCGGTTACGAAAACCCCAATTTACCCGGTATAAAATCCTTCACGGCGTTGCCTGAAAGGGCGAAAGGCGTTGTTAAACCATTGCGCCCTTTCAGGGCTTGTTTATTAGGGGATTGGTTACCCGGGGTTGCGCTCCGCTCCACCCCGGGCTATCTCATTTAGCCCTTTCAGGGCTTAAGATCCAAATTGATTTGCCCCGCTTTCCTTTTCCAGTTATTTTCGCGAGGGGGAAAGGCAAATTCAAACATACTAAAAGGCTGAAGCGCAAGCGAAGGAAGAATCTCAATGAGCAGCGGATTAACATCCACCTATTGATAGGAATAAAAGCAACCGTCGCTGACACTTCCGGCTCTGAAAGATATGTTCTTCCTTCCGTGAAATTCCGTGTCCTTCCGTGGCAAATGCTTTATCTTTTCTTCCTTAGCGTCCTTAGCGTCCTTAGCGTCTTCGCGGTAAAAATTTTTCCAAGCCCACCCACTGCGCTGGGCTCTTCTTATTTGCCTTAGCTGTTTTTCAGCGAGTTAAACAGCAAGCCGCTTAAAAGCTTAGGGTAGAAGTAAGTCGATTTCGGAGGCATCTTTTCCAGATTGCCTGCGATCTCTTCCACATGATCCATCCCCGCAGGCGCAACCAAAACCGCTAAGTCGCATTCCTTCTTGGCCAATGCATCCTGCGCTTCACCTAGTAAATGCACATACTTGCAAGAAGGGTTGTGCCCCGCTTTTTCTTTTAACAAATGATCGAGAACCAGCACATGAAGTATGCTTACCCCCAAACCACGCCAATCAGCACTATGCTTCGAGGCAAGTTTATCCATGGCTGCAGTATCCGTTAGCCTGCCAAGAATCCAGGTATTATCTGCAAGGGTACCAAAAGCGAGTAGATCTTGCCCACCATCGGCTTCAATCGATTCCCAAGCATCAAGCGCAGCAGCATTACCGGTGCCTACTTGTTCGATTTTGAAATGCCCTTCAAGAGCCTTTTGCACTTGAGCAGAAGTAATACCTTTTAAGCCACTTACTAGGCGGTGGGTGGGAAGAATTAAAAGGCCTGGGTCGCTCATGCTTACAAGCATCATCAGGATGAAGTTAGGCGCTGATTCGGAGTCGAGCACTTCGCCCGCTGCTTTCTTCTCTTCCAAATATTTCAAACCAGTTTCATAACGATGATGGCCATCTGCAATGAAAACGGGCTTGGGCCCCATCAAGCCTGTAACTGCGCTAACGACGGAATGATCATGGATGGTCCAAAGCCTGCTGATGGTGCCGAGATGGTCGGTGGCTTCCATGGGAAGTGCTTGCCCCACAGCTTTTTCAAGCTTGGCCATCACTTCGCAATTATCATCTGGGTAAAGGCCAAAGACAGGGCTGAGGTTCATGTTGGTAGCTTGGTAGAGTTTAAGTCGATCTGCTTTTGGGCCTGCAAGAGTTTCTTCGTGGGGGAAGATTTTGCCTGTGCCAAAAGGTTCGAGCCTGACCCGTGCCATGAATCCTTTGCGCAGATGGGTTTTGCCTTCGACAACATATTCTTGTTCGTAGACATAAAGAGCGGGGGAGCCATCGCGGATTAAAATATCTTCTGCGATCCAGTCGCGAAGCACCGCTGCGCTGCGGGTGTAGCGGTTGTTGGTTTCGGTATCGGTGGGAAGCTCTTTGTTTAATTCTAACCTTATGACATTGTAGGGGTTGTTGTTGTAAAGATGTTCTTGGAGTTTTTCATCAATGACATCATAGGGAGGCGCAACGACCTCGCTCATATTTCCAACTCTACCCATGTCATAGCGGTGTGCGCGAAAAGCTCGAATGTTTGCCATCAATCCAACTCCCTTGAATGAAATATCCCTGTGACTGGTAATCCTAAGGCCATAATACATAAAATAGGAAGTGAAGGGTAACATAGAAAGGCGCAAGCGCATGAACAGCGAAGAACAAGCAGCAATTTTGCAGAAAAACCTCGATAAAGTCGAGGAAAGAATCGCATCTTCGTGCGAGAAAGTTGCAAGGAAAAGAAACGAAGTAACTTTAGTAGGGGTGAGTAAAACAGTCGATTCATCACTCGCAAAACTTTTAATGGAAAAAGGAATAGCTCATCTGGGCGAAAGCAGACCCCAAGAACTTTGGAACAAAGCTTCCCATCTTCCCAATGCACATTGGCACTTCATCGGGCATATGCAACGAAATAAAATCGACAAAACCTTACCCTTGATCCATCTGTTTCATTCAGTCGATAGCCTGCGCCTATTGCAAGCTCTTGAAGGTGAATGCGAAAAACAAAACTTGAAACTTGATTTCTTACTCGAGGTGAACATCAGTGGCGAAGAAAACAAGCAGGGGTTTGATCCTTCTTTAGTGCTTGGATTGGCCAGTGAACTTATGGCATTAAAGCATCTGCAATGTAAGGGCTTGATGGGGATGGCTGCATACGCTCTTGAAAAGGAGAAGTGCAGGCCCGCATTTCAATTGTTGAGGAAGACACGGGATGAACTTTCGGATCTTTTAGGGAGAAAGCTGCCCGAGTTATCGATGGGGATGAGTAACGATTTTGAAATTGCAATTGAAGAAGTTGTAACCCTGATTCGCTTGGGTAGCATACTTTTG
>QWPF01000105.1 GCA_003671255.1 Planctomycetota bacterium
AGTATTGCAAGCGATATAAAAACAGTGGATGTTCAAAAAACCGAAGCGATAAACGATCTAAATGCCACATTGGACATGGTGCCTGGTGTTGATACCTGCATTCAGAAACAGCCAAATTTTGATGGTTTGACGAATAAAGGTGTTACAGACCCAGACGCAACTTATGCCACATTGGACATGGTGCCTGGTGTTGATACCCGCATTCAGAAACAACCAAATTTTGATGACCCAACGAAACCATTGAGTAATTCTGATTTTGAAAAAACCGGGATTCATCAAAACATAAAAATAGTAAGCGGATCACAAACCAACCCGCTACCAAAGAGTAAATCCACGATTCGAAAAATTGTTGCAAAGGCGCCGGAAGGCTATGAAATCGTAGGAGAGTTAGGCCGGGGCGCAATGGGCGTTGTCTATAAAGCCAAGCAAACGGGCTTAAAAAGACTTGTCGCATTGAAAATGATTTTATCAGCGGGGCGTGCCAGCAAAATAGAAATCGCACGCTTCCGCATCGAAGCCGAGGCCGTCGCCAAACTTGATCATCCCAACATCGTAAAAATATATGAAATTGGAGAAATAGATAGTCTGCCATTCTTTTCGTTGGAGTTTGTTTCTGGAGGGGTTCTTTCTTCGCGCATTAAAAACAATATCCCCACTGCCAGGCAGGCAGCAACCATGATGCGGGGAATCGCAGAGGGGATGGATTTTGCGCATCGCAAGGGGATCGTACACCGGGATTTAAAGCCTGCGAATATATTATTATCGCCCCCCGATCAAGCGGGTGAAGATGTGGATTTCGAAACCATACCGTTAGATTTATTTGTTCCCAAGATTACCGACTTTGGTTTGGCTAAAACTTTGGAAGGCGATTCCATTCAAACCCGCGATGGGGCAATCATGGGCACCCCCAGTTACATGGCGCCCGAGCAGGCCATGGGGAAAACCGCAGAAATTGGACCCCCTGCTGATATCTACGGATTGGGTGCAATTCTTTACGATATTATCACGGGCATTCCGCCTTTCCGAGGCGAGAGCGTGATGGATACCATTACGCAAGTTATCCACAAAGAACCTGTGCACCCGGTAAGGCTAAACACCAAACTTCCACCAGATATCGGCACCATTTGTTTAAAGTGCCTGGAAAAAGACCCGAAGAAAAGGTATGCAACTGCAGGCGCGCTTGCAGAAGATCTACGCAGATACCTTGTGGGCGAACCGATTCTAGCAAGGCCCGCCCCCTTCTATGAATATGCCTGGAAATGGGCTAAGCGAAAACCAGCAATAAGCGCCCTTATATTAATGACATTTTTCATGGTCTTTGGCGTTTCAGTTGGCGGTTACATACTTGCAGGCCGAGAAAAAATCAGAGCCGATGAAAACTTGCGTCTAAAAGAAGAAGCTGTTTCTGAAAGAAACATCGCAGAGCAACAAAAGTTGCAAGCGGAAAGAAACTTCCAAGATGCGCTTGCTGCCGTTGACCAGATGCTTACCAAGGTAGGTCAGAACCGCCTGGCACATGAACCGCGCATGGAACGGGTCAGACGCGAACTTTTGCAGGAAGCGAAAACTTTCCTTTCCCGATTTCTTGATTATCGCTCTGAAGATGTACAAGTCCGCTGGCAAACTGCACGCACCTTGATGCAACTGGGATCGATTGAAGAAATGCTGGGCAACTTTAAGGATGCTGAAAAAAACTTGCAGCAAGCCATCGAACAACTTGCCAAGCTTTACGAAATCAAACCTGACAACCAAGGTTTCCTTGCAGACCTTGCAGATAGCAAACAAACTCTGGGACTATTGTTCAATCAGCAAGGAAAACCCAACTTGGCTGAACCCGAATACCGTAAGGCAATCGAACTGCGATCCACACTTCCGGAAAATCAGCAAACACTTTCCAAGCAGGCAGCCAGCGAATTTAATCTGGGGCAGTTGCTGCGCTCGCAGGGCAAACTAGAACCAGCCATGGCATCTCTTTTTGCCACTGTTAAGAAGCTGGAAAACATCGTCGCTAAAGATAAATCCAATTCCCTGCAGAAGCAAAATTTGGTGAAGGGGCTTTTGGGCCTTGCACAAACCCTGCAAGATCTCGGTCGCTTCGAAGAATGTAAAACGACAATTGAAAAAGCTCTAACCATAGCTCAGGGGATTGTCACCCAATACCCGGATAACCCTGATTATCGGGTTGATCTTGCCTCTGCTTGGAATCAGAAAGGTAAGTTGTTTCGGGATACGGATATTCCGCTTGCAGAAAGTGCCTACACGAAGGCGCTGACAATTCAAGATTCGTTGGTTTCTGATTTTCCTGCAACCCCTTTTTACAGACAAGAACTTGCCAATAGTTTGAACAACCTTGGCATCCTGTTGCAATCATCCGGAAACACCAAGGCTTCCGAAAGTGCCTTTGATCGATCCATGGGCATACGCGACAAGCTAGCAAAGGATGTGCCCTGGGTGCCTGATATCCGCAAAGATCTAGCAGCGGGTTTGAATAATCGAGGCATCCAATTGCAGGTGCAAAACCGATTAAAAGAAGCTGAACCTCTTTATCTAAAAGCCTTGGAAGACCTAAGGGCACTAACCAAGGAATTTCCCGATTCCATCGAATACAATCTGGAATTATCCCGCACTTTGTTAAATGAAAGTGTGTTGCTGGAAAGCCTCGGGAAAAATAAAGATGCAGATAAAGTCTCATCCCAATCGCTTCAGCAACTACAAGACCTTGCTTCAAAAAACCCTGATTCCATCGAGATCAGGCAAGAGCTTGCCCGTGCTAGGCTAACCAGAGCCGGGTTGGTCGAGGTTGCTAAAATCCCACAAGAAACCATCGAATTATTTGAAGGCGCTGCAAGCGAATTCATGAAACTAGCATTCGAGTTTCCCGAACAAACCGACTACCCCTTTCAGCAAGCCCTGGCTTTGATCAACCTTGGGAATTACCTCAAGGATCGTAATCAAGGAATGAAATCGGAAAAGCCTTGGGAGGAGGGGCGCGCCTTGCTGACCAAACTTGTCGCCAAGCATCCAGAAACCCCGGGCTTTAGCCTAGAGCTTTCGCGCAATCTTAATGAATGGGCCATCCATCTTGTGTCGAACAAAAAACCAGAAGAAGCGGAAAAGGAATTTGAGAAAGCGCGGGAATTGCAGACCGCATTGGTTGCAAAATTTCCCGATGTTGAAGATTACAGGCTCGAGCTTGTAAAAACCCTGGGTAATCAAGGCATGTGGGCTTTGTCTCGCAATCTTACTGCCAAGGCAGAAACTTCGTTTTCGAAAGCGCTCGAAATTATCCTTGCTGCAAAAAAAACCTCAATTCCCTTAACCCTGGCCCAAGTGCTTCCTACCGTATCGCTTGCCAACATCATGCAAACCTCTGGTAGGGCCCCCGATGCAGAGAAGTATTTAAAATCGCTCATCGCAATTCGCAGAACTCTTCTTGCCTCAAACCCCAAGGGCGAAAGAGAAACCGAAGAGCTTGCGCAATCGATCGATCAGCTTGCAATATTCCTTGCGCAAAAAAATCGTGCCCCCGAAGCTTTCATTCTCTTCAATGAATCACTCACCCTTTCCAAACAAAACCCCAATCTGCCCCCTGATCAATTAAGAAACCGACTATTGCTAGGGGCAGAAATTGCAATTTTCGCAATCAAACCGAGCGTGGCTCTTGAAGCCATTGAAGCAACACAAAAACTTCCCAACCCCAGGCCTACGGATATGATCAAAGCTGCAACTCTTGCATCGCGCGCAATTCCAGCAGTGAAAAATCAGGAAAAGCTTTCTGATGCGGAACGAATGAAGCTGATAATTGATTTGGGAAAAATAGCGGTGATGATACTGCAACAAGCGGTGCTTGCAGGGTTATCCGATATCGAATTTCTAAAGAAAACCCCCGACCTTGAATCTATCAGAGAGCTTCCTGCATTCAAAGAACTTCTTAAAGCTCTGGAATTAAAGAAAAAGAATTAGAATTAAAACCTGATCGGCACTTCCGTGCTGTTTCGATTATTCCGCTAATTCCAGTCAAATCTTCCCTGAATCAAAATACTAGATTAAAATATTCGAACAAATGTGAAGTCATGTGGTATTTTTATCATTAGGGACGGTTGTTGTTTTAACGCTATGCAGGCTTCCAATGATTTCCTTTTTAAAAGCCAAAGCACTTAAAAAATTAGCCCTATTAACCATGGGCACATTGTTTTGTCTTTTCACAGATGCACCAGTTAATGCTGCGGAAAAAGAACCTTTTACGCCTTTAGGTGCGCCCTCATGCGCCTCAGCAGCTTGCCATAACCAAAATCTGGGTAAAGGTATTCCCTTTAGCGAATACACCACCTGGACCGGTTTTGATCCCCATCACAAAGCCTACGAAGTGTTATTTAACCCAAGATCCGATAGAATCGTAAAAAACCTTTATAACACGGGTGCAGGAAGTGCAGGGGCAACCCAACTTTGCTTGAATTGCCATTCCTCGAATCAGGGGAAATCAGAGCACGCAGGCCCAGGCTTCACCCTAACCGAAGGCGTGGGTTGCGAATCTTGCCATGGTGCATCTTCAGGCTATATCTCGATTCACTTTACAGAAAAATTCAAGAAGCTTAGCTCACAGGAAAAAGAAAAAGAACACGGGTTAACCAACACCAAGGATTTATCCAGCCGAAATAAAATGTGTGCCGATTGCCATGTGGGCAATGCAAAAAAAGGCATGGAAGTTAACCACGATTTAATCGCAGCGGGCCACCCTAGATTGAATTTTGAACTTTCTGCATACTCTGCCCAATACCCCAAACATTGGAAAATGTCGGATGATTTAAAAAGGTATCCAGATTTTAATGCGAAGGCTTGGGCAATTGGGCAGATCGAAAGCTCAAAAGTCGCACTGCAATTGCTCGAAGACCGAACAACCGGGTTACATGGCGTCGATGGTAAAAAAAGTCCATGGCCTGAATTCACCGAGTTTGATTGCTTCAGTTGTCATAAAGATTTAAAACTTAACAGCAGAAAATACCAAGGTGGCTATTCAAACAAACCGGGCTCATTGCCCTGGGGTGGTTGGTTCAATGGTAATGCCTTGAAACTTGTATTAGAAGAAAGCAAAGTAAAAGCATTTCCCACGGAAGTATCCCTGCAGATGAATCAATTTGGTGCTCAACCAAGCAAGGTGGGGCAATCATGCAAAAAAGCGATAGCACAACTAGAAATAGCAGCACAGGATTTGGAAAAAAGCCCAACTTGGGGCAAATCTCAGTTGCAAAGCCTTGCAAAGAAGCTGATAGATTCAGGTAAAACTATCGCAGAAAAAGGTTCATGGGATGATTTTGCCCAACTTTATCTAGGCTTGGCCGCCATTCATAATTCCTGGGACGACCTCGATCCACAAGGAGTTCCAAAAGATTTCACAAAAGAACTTGTCAAATTAAGAGATTTATTGAAAGATGTATTCCCTAAGGGATTCGATAGTCCGAGTTTGTTTGAAGACAAATTCAGTATGAATCTCAGAAATGAAAAATCAAGCGAAACATTCTCATCCGTATTTCGATCCTTGCAGGATGTGCTGGAATCAAACAGGAGATAAATAATGACACTCATTAAGATCCAACCTCTTCAGGGCTTGCTGATCGCTTCCCTGATTTCTTTTTTGTTACCCACAGTCTCAAACGCTCAAGAAAAAAAAGATGCCTGGGCTGATCTAAAATACCAGTCTGCTGCAAAATGTAGCGAATGCCATGCGTTACCCAAGGGAAACCAATTACCAAGCGAAGACCCTGCGAGTAAAGAACTCCGTGCTTGGGATGTTGTGCTAATGACGGAATACTCCATCTGGAAAACGCACGACAAACATGCTCAAGCCTACGCTGTACTGGTTGGCCCCCGTGGCAAAAGAATGGGCGAAATCCTTGGACAGGATGTTACCAAACAAGAAACTGGATGCCTTAATTGCCATTCCATGGGTAATCTTGCAGCCAAAGCGGATTTTGGCGGAATCGACAAACTTGATGGCGTTAGCTGTGCAGGTTGCCATGGCCCTTCCTCCAAATGGTTGGGCGAACATTCAGAATTCAATTGGCGCAAAAAAACCGCAGTCCAAAAGCATGAACTAGGTATGCGGGATTTACGCGACCCCGAAGTTCGATCAATGCTTTGTGTTTCTTGCCATATTGGCAACGCAGGCGAAGGCAAAGTTGTAACCCATGCCATGTTCGCTGCAGGCCACCCTCCTCTTCCCCCCATCGAAATCGCAACCTTCTCTAAAAATGAACCCCAGCACTGGCGCGATCCAAAAAGCGTGCCCTACTTCAAAAACGCAGACGCAGAAAAGAAAATAAATTATCACCTCGAAGAAATTGATTTCTTCCAAACCCGTTTGGCGCTGGTGGGCGCATTAGTCTCACTCAAAGAAACCGTGAAGCTTGCAGCAGACCGTGCAGACTTTAACAACAAAAACCCTACCATGCTTTGGCCAGAAATCATGATGGGCGCCAATGCACCTAAAGAAATTGCAGCTCAACAAGAATTGGCAAAAGCTGCTTGGCCCGAAATAGCCATGGCCCATAGCGATTGCTTTGCCTGCCATCATGATTTGAAATACCCAGGCTTTAGGCAGGTTCGGGGTTATGGTTTTCACCTGGCCCAACGGCCACTGCTACGCGTTTCCCCGGGCAGACCCCTCTTAAGATCATGGCCCACTTCACTTGTTGAGGCTGCTTTGATTGCTTCTGAAACCCCAATCGATGAAATCGAAAAAGGCCTAAACAGTATCCTTGCATCCAGCAATGAAAGGCCATTTGGCAACCCCGAAACCATCAAGTCTGCAAGCGAACAACTAACCAAGGCTTGTGATGTTGCCCTCGCAAAACTTCGAGCTAAAAAACTCGACAAGCCAACGGTTACACGAACTGTTCAAGAATTGCTCCGCCTTTACACCAAGCCTGGCCCCGATGGAAAAATAATCTCCCCCGATTACGAATCCGCAAGGCAATTGGCCTCGCTGCTAGAAGTAATAAGCGAAGAACTTAATGAAGAAAAAAAAGGTGCCATAGCACCCGTTACGGAACTTTCCTCTTTGCTCAATATTCATCCCTACCAGAACCGCATCCCGCGGGTTAAAGAAGTCTTAGATATAACTGTAAAAGCATCGCGCTCGGACAAATCCGACTTCAAAGATGATTTCATCAACTACCTTGCTGATATTTCAAGTGCCAACAATCTGGTCAAACTAGTGAAGAACCCGAACTTCTTAGTGACCATGATTACCCTTGATAATTCGAAGTTTAACAGCGAAATCAACAAGGCTAGCGTGCTAGAAAAATTGCAGACGCTTGATGATGAAGAAGAAGTGATCACGCTTAAAAGCATCTCAGATTATGATCCTGAATTGCTGCGTAAGAAACTTGTGGAAATCAGCGAAGCGTTGGGAAACAAAGGGAAGTAATTTACTTCCCAGAAGCCCAGATGATCGCCCGGTAAACCTGATCCACAAGGTCTTCTGTTTTTTCAGGATGCGGGCTGAAACAAAAGACACGCCCCTTTTCAAAAGGCGCTGCCGCTATTGCTGTCGTGCCTTTCATTACTCCCTCGGGCGCTCCGTTCTTTGCAATCTCACTTGCAAAGGTTCCAAGAATTTTATAATCCACTATCGCGGGATTTTCAGCAGGGGCAAGCAATGGCCCTTGATGATAGTAAATGGTCTCTTTATCCACCATGATCCCCAAGATTTTTTTACCCTCTGCAGTGATGTTTACCTCAACAGGGCCATATCCCCTAGCCCAATGCTTCTTATCAATCACCTTGGCATCTAAAATGTTTAACGACCATTCGTAATCGCAGGTCGCAAGATACGCACCTGCACAAATCCCCAAATACCCTCCACCATTCCTAATGAATTTCCTCTCCTCTTCACGCCCCTTTTCCCCTAAAGCCTTTCCTTGGCCTCCGCCACTACCACCCGGATGAATGATGATGTCGAAATCCTTCAAACAGCCTTTGATTATATCTTCTGCGCCCACCATTGTTATTTTCAGGTTCGAATACTTCTGCAACGCTTTTTCCAAAATGGTTATACTCTTACTTGTCCCCGCACCATGGTAAATTGCAACCTTCAGGGTTTTTTCATCAGCATTTACTACACCAAGAGAAATCCCAAAAACAATCAACCCAATCATTCGAGCAATGTTGATTTTCATTTGCACCTTTCATTCATTCTTTAATTAAAACCTTATGAGCCTACTCAGAAATCATATGAAGATTGATGGCCCTTACTTGCATTACTTCCTTCCCAGGAATCTCAAGTGCCCTTAAAACAAGATTCCCCTTCCCCTTCGAAAGCTTGATCTTTCCCGCTTCTAATATCTTGAAATCTTTCATGATCGATTCCGCAGCAGGCCTTGCAATTACATCTTGATCCGTGATCAATGGCGGATCCCATCCCTGCACAACCTTGGTAATCAATTTACTCTCGTTAAAACTTATCTCAATCGTTGCCCCCGCATCTTTTAATGGGCAGGCATATAAAATCTCAACCGCATAAGTGCCTTGCTTATTCACTTCAATATCCCAGTTGATGCGATCCTCTTTACTATTCCAATTAACAAAATACGAACAGTTGGGCGCATTAGCACTACGCTTTATTTTCCCCGAGGCAGTACCATCTCTTGCAGGCAAAGGCGTTCTGGGCATTTGAGTAAAACCTACAGGAATAGGGCGATCATCAGACTTTTTAGGGATCACTTCTTTTCGCCATTGCGCCACCGCATCACTTAACTTCTTTGCAACTTCAGGTTCATTAACTGCAATGTTCTTAGTTTGCCCAGGGTCATTTTTCATATCGAACAACGCCCCTTTATCATCGAGCCGATGTTGCTGCGTTCGTACACTCGTCTTTCCTGCCCAATTAGAAAAAATCATGCGATCAGGCCATTGTGGGTCAGCATCAAAAAACAATTTCGAAAGATCCTTACCATCAAGAGGCTTATCGCCAACCCTGCTAATACCACTCAGCGAAAGAAGCGTGGGAAGAATATCGATCGCACCACAAATTTGCGCCACAGTTTTCCCCGCAGGCAACTTACCAGGCCAAGAAATAAAACCAGGCGAGCGCACTCCACCTTCATCTGTACTTCCCTTGCGCCCTTTCATTCCGCCATTGAATCGAAAACTATTTGGCCCATTATCAGAGAAATATAAAACGATCGTGTTTTCTTTGATCCCAAGGTTTTCGATTTTAGTAAGAACCCTGCCCACATTGACATCAATATTTTCACACATAGCAAGAACCGCACGAGTCACATCAATATCCTCACGATCCCCCTCAACACCCCTCTGCGGAATGGCTTTATCTTTGAAGTTGTTCCAGAAAGGCTTGGGTACAATAAAAGGAGAATGTGGCGTATTGTAAGGTAAATAGACAAGAAAAGGCTTTGCAGAATTCTTTTCCATGAAGTCGAGGGCATGGTTTGTAAAATCATCCACGGTGAACCCCTTGCCCCTTACCGGTACACCATTATGCTCTAAAGGCGGATCAATGTATTCACCCCAATGACCTGAAGTAAAACCGTAATACTCATCAAAACCCCGAGCGTTAGGGTGATAAGGCCATTGGCTACCGTTATGCCATTTACCAAAAGCAGCGGTAGCGTAACCAGCATTTTTGCAAGAATCAGCAAGAGTTTTTTCATCGAGGTTAAGTCGTTCCAAACCGGTGGATACGCCACGAACTCCAGTGCGGGGGTGATATCTTCCCGTAAGGAATTCCGCTCTGGTTGGGGAACAAACTGGGCAGACATAAAAGCGATCGAGCCTGACACCGTTTTTAGCAAGCGAATCAATGTTGGGAGTTTTCAACATCGTATTACCATTGCAAGATAGATCGCCCCAGCCCTGATCATCCGCTAAAAAGATCACAATATTGGGTGGGTTTACTTTCTTAGGTTGTTCCACCGCCCATGCAGATAAAGGCCTTGTTAACACCGATGAAAAAAGAAATAACAACCGGAAGACTAGGTTTCTTGTTCGCATGAATGATCCTTAATGTAATGAGAATTCATACCTCGCCCATCTCGAGTTGGTGTTCATAAACATTGCGAATTGCAGTCAGAAAATCAAACATTCTTGCCAAAGGATAATCGCTGACAGGTGCAATAAATACGGGAAGCAACAAGGTTGTAATTTCCCTGCGAGCCAAAATGTTACAAGCGATGATAGCCCTTACCATCCATGCTGCAGATTTTTCATCCGGGCA
>QWPF01000106.1 GCA_003671255.1 Planctomycetota bacterium
TGCCCCCGCGAGTACTACTTCGCTGCCTAATGCTGATAAAATTGCCCGTGATAATCTTGCGAGCAATTCGATTCCTGGTGCTATTTTGTCTATCCCGCCCCGAGGCAATGATCAGGGTGGATATTCTTTGCCTGCGCCTCCCTCGTTACCTCAGATCGGTAATGTGATTTCGATTAATTCGGCTGGTGTTCCTAATCAGGCTGGGTTTTCTGGTGTTGGGAATTATTCTGCATTGCCAACGCCTGTTCCATCCTGTGTTTTGGTGGGTCAAAAACTCGACAACTTCAGCCTTTACGACATGAATGGTCAGGTTTGGGAATACAAGAAAAATAAGACTGGCAGAATGGTTTTGCTCGATTTCTGGTTTAGTTCGTGTGGGCCATGTTTGCAATCGATTCCGCACCTTGTTGAATTGCAACGAAGGTATAAGAACTTTGGTTTGGAAGTGGTCGGGGTTGCATACGAAAAAGGCACGCCTGAAGAAAAGGTTGCTAAGGTACGGCCTATAAGGGCTAGATATCACATGAATTATACAACCCTTTTTGGCGGATCCGGGCCTGAACCATGCCCTGTGCGCACTCAGTTTGATGTCACCAGTTTTCCTTCTTTAGTGCTTTTGGATGAAGAGGGAAATATTGTGTGGAAGAATCAAAAAGATGAGGGTGTGGATCAAAGGCAACTCGCAGAGTTGGAGTTGGAAGTTCGCAGGGGATTAGGGATTCGTACCAGATAAACCACAGTCCTATTTTCTCCCGCCTTCCCGTCTTGCCTGATTTCTTTTCTCGTTCCTTCCACTGGATTATTTTAGCCCTTTCCTGTTAATCTACCTTTCTTGAATTCTCAAGGAGGGTGAAAAATATGTGTGGAATCGTTGGCTATACTGGTTTGAAGCAAGCTGATCTTGTTCTCGTTCCTGCTTTGCAAAGGCTTGAATATCGCGGTTACGATAGTGCAGGGCTCGCAACGATTCATCAGGGGTGCATTCAACTTCGAAAAAAAGCAGGTAAGATTCACAACCTTGTGCAATCACTGCAAGATTTTCCCGTGCTTGGCACGACAGGGATTTCACACACCCGGTGGGCAACTCATGGCCCAGCAAATGATGTAAATGCTCACCCCCATTTGGGCGGAAGTTCTTCCATTGCTTTAGTGCATAATGGGGTGATTGAAAACTATTCCAGTTTAAAAACATTCCTTGAAGATATGGATTATCAGTTCAAAAGTGAAACGGATACCGAGGTGCTTGCTCATCTTGTTTCCTACCACTTTGATAAAATTTCGGGGGATATGCCCACCGTTGATAATTTGGTTCAAGCGGTCATAGCAGCTCTTTCTTTGGTTAAAGGAACCTATGGCATTGCCCTTGTATGCCCATTGTTTCCCAATTTGGTTATTGGTTCGCGCTTGGGAAGCCCCTTGGTTCTTGGCTTGGGAGACGGAGAACATTTCTTGGCGAGTGATCCGAGTGCGCTGATGGGTTTTTCCAACCGTGCAATTTATCTTGATGATCGCCAAATTTGCGTCCTTACCCCTGATTCTTGGTCAATCCTGGATATGAAACAAGTTCAAATCAGCCCCGTGATCGAGGCCTTGAACCATGAGGTTTATTCCCCAGATAAAGCGGGATTTGATCATTTCATGCTTAAGGAAATTCATGAACAGGCGGAATCTCTGGAGAATGCTCTCCGAGGCAGGCTTGATGAAGATGAGTGGACTTCGCGTTTTGGAGGCTTAAATCTCGATTCCAAACAGCTTAGAAATATTGAGCGAATTATTCTTACTGGCTGTGGCACAAGTTATCATGCTGGCTTAGTTGGCGAATATTTGATTGAAGAACTTGCCCGCATTCCCGTTGAAGTGGAATATGCATCCGAGTTTCGTTATCGAAATTCCCCAATGAGTGGCAGAAGCATTGTGATAGGCATCACTCAATCAGGTGAAACTGCTGATACCCTTGCAGCCATTCGTGAATCGAAACTTAAAGGTATACCATCTTTGGCCATCTGTAATGTAGTAGGAAGTACGATAGCGCGCGAAGCTGATGGTGGTGTTTATCTTCATGCGGGGCAGGAGATTGGGGTTGCCAGCACCAAAGCTTTTACGAATCAAGTTGTTGTGCTAGCGATGTTAGCTCTGCATTTGGGGAGAATGAGGCACCTTTCTGCATTTCAAGGGGCCCAAGTTGTAGAATCGCTTAAGGAATTGCCAGAAGCTGTTCGTCAGGTATTGGCTATAGAAGCGCAGGTTCGTGAAATTGCAATTCGATACTGTAATTCGCCTCAGATCCTGTTCATGGGCAGGCAGTATCTTTACCCGGTTGCACTTGAAGCAGCTTTGAAAATGAAGGAAATTAGCTACATCCATTCAGAAGGATACCCTGCTGCAGAGATGAAGCATGGCCCGATTGCCCTTGTGGATCGAGATACACCTTCGGTGTTTTTAATTTCCCGTGGGTTGATGTTTAATAAAGTGATGAGCAATCTTGAAGAGGTAAAAGCAAGAGGTGGGCCTGTTATCGCAGTGGCATCAGAAAGAATATCAGAGCTTTCGAGAAAAGCTGATGAAGTTATCGTTGTTCCAAAAGTTGCAGAATATCTTCAACCTGTGGTTAGCAATATCCCTATGCAATTGTTTGCCTATCACATGGCTTTACTTCGCGGTTGTGATGTTGATAAGCCAAGAAATCTCGCTAAAAGCGTAACAGTGGAGTGATTTTTAAAGGGTGTTGAAATCGTTGTAGGCAATATGGTCATTATTGCCTGCAGGTTTGTTGCCTGGTCTAATTAATAATCCGGTGGCCATACCTGCTGCTTTTGCAGCATCAAGTTCCTCGGTTACATCTGAAAGAAAAAGAATATCGCCCGCCTTGGCATTTAATATGTTGGTGATGTTTTCGTAGCTTGAAGAAATTCTCTTAGGGCCGGAAGTGGTATCAAAATGGTTGGAAATCAAAGTGCCAAGGTTTCCGAAAATGGTGTTTGCGAAGTAAATCTTTTGCGCAAGGATACTTCCCGAAGAATAGATTGCAATGGTGATGCCGGATATTTTCCAGCGGTTGAAAGCATCTGGAACATCGTTGTAAATGTGCCCCTTTAGTTCCCCATTGTTGAATCCTTTGCGCCAAACCATGCCCTGAAGTGCTTTTAAACCCGTTGCTTTGCTATCTTCCTTCATACGCTGTGAAGCAAGATTAACGATGCGATCTATTTTTTCAGCCTTGGAAGAAGCGCCTACTAAAAAAGCTGCAAGGGAAGGTTGCTTTTCATCTTGGGCGAAAACTTCAAGGGCTTCGATTGTTTCTTTGGTTTCAAAACTAGAAACCAGAAAATCTTCTAGGTTATTGCGCGCATAATCAAACATCGTCGTATGCACAAAATCAATTGCCGAAGTGGTTCCTTCAATATCGAGAAGAACCACTTTATACTTTGCGCTAATCATACGGATAACTTGGTTTCCATGTTTCCTTCACCTGTCAAATAAGTAGGGCCCCAGCATAAGGGAGCATAATTCCCGTGGATCCCGCTATCAATGTATTGTGGTGTCCACCCTGATTTATCTTGGAACAATCGTATTGCCCGTATGGTTCTATCTTCGCATAAACCGAACCAATGCTTTGTACCGCGAGGAACATTAATCAGGTCGCCCGCTTCAACTTGGATCGCAAAAATGGGTCCAGTTTGTGGGTGTATGTGAAAAAGCCCTTTTCCTTTTAAAATGAAACGAACTTCATCTTCAGAATGGGTGTGCTCCATCTTGTACTTTGCCATCATTTCGTCAAGGTTAGGAGTTTCAGGCGAAACATTCATGACATCTGCAGTCACATATCCACCTTTTTTCTTGAGTACTTCAATTTCTGGTGCATATGCCTTGAGTATATCTTCAGCATCCGCTTCAGGGTTGACTCTTTCAGCAAGAGGCCATTTTTCGTAAAAGATGCCATGCGGATTAATGAATGCCTGAATTTCCTTTTCGGATTTCAATGCTCGGTTTTCATCAGGGATCAATACTACTGCCATTTTCTTCTCCTATGAATTATTATTAGTCATGAATCAATAAGCTTCTACCCGTTACTTCAAAAAGAAATTCCAAAGTTTCAACATGCCGTTGTGCTTCTTCGAGGTTTGCGCCCCAAGCATAGAGCCCATGTTTTCGAATGAGAAACCCAAAGGGCACAAATTCTTTATGAGAAAAGGTGCGCTCGTTCACTTTTTTGGCCAAGGCTGTTATATCTTGGCTATTGGGATAAATATCAATCCAGATTCGACTTTCATGGCTTTTAATTCCAGAAAGGCCTTTAAGCATTTCGTAGCCTTCCACCCAGAATCCACCAGTCGACCCGTACTTTTCAGATAGTATGGTTCCCCAAACCGAGTGAACATGCAGCACCGAGTTTATGTTTTCTTTAGAGGTTAACAAAAGATGCAATGCTGTTTCCGCAGAGGGTTTCTCGTCTGTTTTTTCTAAGGGGGCACCTTTGTCGTTAAGTGTTAGAAAGTCATTCATCCCTAAATTTTCTTTGTGTTTTCCACTGGCAGTTATAAGCAATTGGTAAGGTTTTCTCGAGACTAGAGCACTGTAATTGCTGCTGGTTGCAAGCGACCAACCTCTGCGATGGAACTGCTTTCCAAGCGAGATTATTTTAGCCTTAGCTTTCTTGATATCTTTGTTTGGAGATACCTTGGTGGTTGCAAGATTCTTTGTTTTCTTTGGTGCTGTATCTTTTGCTGTTTTTTTCATGATTAATCCAAATTCGTTTCTTAAAGAACTTATGTTTAATCTAATGGATAGGCATAAAAAATCAAAAGAAATGATGATGAAATAGTAAACCTTTAATGGCTTGTAACTTATATCGATGCTGATTTTAAAGCTTTTTTTGCAGTGCTTCTTTTAATACGCACCTCTCTTCGCCTGATTCTTCCCTGCGATATCGTGCTAGTAAGGTTTTAGATCGCTGCGCTAGCATTCGCCTTACTTCCCGTCTTTCGCCTTTTATTTTCGCAATGCTCATCGAATCATATGCTGTGGTTTGGTGTCTCATCCATGCGATTACCGCAGCTTCCGCCCTTCGTTCTACAGGGATTCTTTTCGTTCGGGCGACAGTGCCACTGCCAACCGGAGTGGCGTGATCTGCAACAACTTTTGCAAGTTTATTGGCTAACTCCGAATGATTTGGGTGGAATGCCAGAAATGCAACTACAGCTCCCGTAAAATCTTCCACATATTCTAATTGAACTTTATCTCGTCGCCTAGCAGCGCCTTCTTTGCGTTTGCTATAACTTTCCGTTGATCTTTCTGCTTCCAATTCCAATCTGATTTTTTCGATGCTTGCCGTAACAGTCCAAATGCCTTTGGAAAATATCCTTCGCCCTTTCTTTTCCTGCACCACCCAATAATCCCCCGAAGCTTTTACCCTCCTCGTTAATCCTGCATCACCGGGTGGTAATAAGCTCCATCCATCGGGGGTTGGAATAATTATATCGTATTCGTTGATAACGCTATTTGGCCTCGGCCCCGGTCGAAATATTTTCTCGAACATCCTGTTTGTCGCCTCCTTGCGATGGTTCTTTATTTTAAAAGTTCGATGGTTTCTTTGATGAGGGATGCATGGACAATGATGGCAAGGCCCAAACGATGGCGGATTTTGCTAGTGCCGTAAATGAGTTTTATATCTTCATCCAGGAAATGTTGGGCAGTGACCAAACCTAAAATAAGTCTGGTTTCATCCTTATCTGATTCAGTTCGGCTTGGTTTATATAGAAATACGGGGCCACCGCTATCTCCTTCGAAAATGTTTCCGCTCATTAGAAATGTCCGTGTTTTTGCTGTGGGATACAATGGATAAGTTGCGATTGAACCATTTCTTAGAATGGGAAAACCAGCGGAGTTAGCCTCGGCACGATGAGGGTATCCCAGATTTGCAATTAGATCTCCCGGATGGATTTTGTGTTTTTGCAGTAAGGCATCAGATGCAAGAAGATCGGTTGAAAGGGTTGATAAGTCTGCATTTTTTGGAGGAGTTATCCAAAGTGCGGCAATATCTTCAGTAGGGTGTTTCGCCCAAAGTGGTTTGCCATCTTTTCGGATGGAAACTTTCATTGGTTCTTTGATGTATTCGCCTTCTGCTTTTTTTGTTCGGAATATTACGGTGGTTTCATCTCCTGGCGTGTTGTTTAAAACATGATATGCGGTTATCAATAAATGTTTTTCTTCTTTAGATTTCGTAAGGATGAACCCAGTTGCAGTAGATTTTTCATGAGCTATTTTAATAGTCGCACGCATTAACTGTGTGGTGAAATCTTCATCCGCTGCAGATGCTTGCGATGTTATAAAAGTTGAACCTAGTAGCAAGAAAAAATAGCGTATCCAAATCATAATAACACTCCAAATTATATGGACATACCAAAGCTTTTTATAGAAAAAAGTTAAACTTGATTTAAAACTTTACTGCATATTTTTGGCCTAATGAGGTTTTCTATTTTTTCATACCACTTAGCGGGTGGGCAAGAACTGCTTCCCATGCCAATTCTTGAAGTAACAAGTTTAAACTTTCTTCCTGATCCCCTAGCTTTGCGCTTTTTAAAATGGCAGGCACAGGTAAACCCACTGGGCTACGGCGGTATACCACTGCATAATCAACATAACCTACCAAGGCTTGGAGAGGCGCTTTCCCATGCCCAAGAGCATCGGTAAATAAATCTTCTTGAACTTTCAACCCGGGGGCTTTACCAGCAATAATTTTTTCACGCAAGGCGATAACTGCCTGAGGTGCCGGCGCAATATATAGCACATTCCCATATTTTTGATTAAGTTCCACGATATGGGCATCCATTTTTTTGAAGTGTTCTGCGTGTCTTATACGGAGTTCTTCGCCAGTAATAGCATTGTGATCTACTTTTTCAGGTCGTTTGGTTGTGGGTTCATAAATATCCCATCGCAACCAGATTGGCTGAACTATGATGCGTATGTTTTTATTATGTTCCAATGCTAGTTTTGTGAAATTTTCGATTCCTGCATCGGGAAGGAAGATAGGTGACAATGTTAAAACATCTACCTTTCCAGTTTTCAGTTCGTCTTTAGCTTTGTTTTTCTCCGGAGCGATATCCCAATGCTGAATTACTCGCGATCCACCAATTGAGGATAATCCTACCTGCACATGATCATTTATCCCTGCTTTTTTACAAAGGTCTGTTATTATTCCCGGTACCCAGACATGAAAACTATGGCCACAGGTGAATACTCGAAGTCCCTTGGTGATTGGCTCTGTTGATTTAGTGTTTCCTTTTTCTTCAGCATTTGTTGGTGTTGCAAGAATGGAAAATAAGGCCACCGTGATTAAAAGCGCAAATGGGTTTAAAGTTCTTTGTAAGGTAGATTTCATGCTTATAACTCCTAGGTAGGGGAATAAAGAATGCATCACCACTCATTTTCTGTATTGGATGAGAAATTATGAATTCTTACTTTGCATGCTATGCCTAAATATATTGTTATGCCAGAAGTTTTTAATTGAAAGAATGGCTTTTTTGATGAAGGCAGAAATTAGGCTTCACGAATTTTTCGCTTGGCGATCTGGCCGCTTGGAAGCATAAATAAAGAGAAAAAATCCACTTAGGCAAATAAGCGGTCCAAATATTAATCCAGTAGTGTTAAACAAATAAAGTATAGATTCGAGCATGATTTTAATAGTTTCCTTAATTTTATTTGTAATATTACGATGGCCCTTTAAATCAACATTTTGTTAAAGCTTAAACTGTTCATTGTTTGTTTTATATGGAGAGATCGTCTGTTATTTGTAGAGAATCATTGTATTTTTTTTGATAAGGTTGCAGCAAATAGTAAGATTCTAAAAGGTATTTTATTAATATGTTCAAGGGGTTATGATGAGTGTGATTAAAATGGTTTCATTAGCTGTTTTAGGTGTTTTAGTTTTATCTGATTCAATTTTTGCAGCACCGCCTGATTTCCAAAAAGATATTCAACCTTTGATGACTAAATATTGCGTTGAATGCCATGGTGCAAGCAAACCAAAATCTGGAGTAAGGTTAGATTCATACGATGCTCTCATTGCAAAAAGTCGCAAGCAATCCGTGATTCCTGGCGATCCTGATAAAAGCAGATTAGTTATGACCATGACTGGGGCAGCCAAACTTATGCCTCCTAAAAAGTTTACACCCAGGCCTACCACAGAAGAAATTGATTTGATCAAGGAATGGATCAAGGCGGGCACTAAGAATTATTCTTAATAAGTATTTTGATTGAAGAGATTTATGGATAGGGCGCTGCATACTTTAGTTTTGCTTGTTGTAATTTTTATGGGTGCTTTTACAAACTGGTTTTTAACTTTAAACCTTCCGCAAAAAGTTGCAACGCATTTTGATTTTGCAGGTAGGCCAGATGGGTATATGACCCTTCAAAATCATCAATCATTTATGACCCTTTCTACCATAGGCTTTCCTTTGTTTATGGTGTTCATGATTGGTGTTATCCCTTCGTGGTTTCCCTCTCTGGTGAATATATCACACCGCGATTATTGGTTTGCCCCCGAGCGGAAATCTCAAACCCTTGATTATTTGTTCCGTATGGCTTGTATACTTGGCGTTCTTATGGTTTTCTTTTTCGTTGGCCTAAATGTAATCATTGTTCTTGCCAATAATTCAACACCCATTCTTATGCCTAAACTGCCTTTTTTTGTTGTTATGGGTTTGTTTTTGTTCTGTATTATTTTATGGGTTGTTATGCTATTTTTGAGGTTTCGAAAAGTTGATTTTTTAAAGGGTTAAGTTTTAGAAGGTGCTATTCTTTCTGTTTCTGTTCGGTTTTTTAATATTCAGATTTACTATCAATTCCTAGCATATTACAATTAATTTTCACACCATTAGGGGGATTTTTTATGTTTCGTTTTTTAATTCTACTTATTAGCGCCACGCCTTTATTTGCGTTGGAACCCCAAAACATCATGATAGTTGCCAATAAAGATATGCCTGAATCGATTTCTGTTGCTAAGCACTACGCATCGAAACGAAAAGTACCTGATGAGAATATTATTCTGCTGAGTTTACCCAAGGGCGAAGATATTCTTCGTGTAGATTTTGAAACTAAGCTTGCAGAACCATTGCGGGAAGCGCTTAAATCCAAGAAGGATAAAATTAAAGTTTTATTGACTGTTTACGGGGTGCCTTTGCGGGTGGGGGGCAAGGTTTTAAATGCGGAGGATAAGGTAAAGGCTGATGATATTAAAAAACAGCTTGATAGTTCTCGCAAAGAACTTGCAGTTGCTGAGAAAGATAAAACCGAAAAAGATAAGCTCGATGGCTTGAAAAAGAAAGTTGCGGAGCTTAATGATCAACATCGAATTTCTATTGCGGTCGAAAGCCTTGCGTGTGTTGATAGTGAACTTATGTGCTTATGGTGGCCTGCCTATGAGCTTAGTCGCTGGCAGCCAAATCCTCTTTATTGGAAAGCTCCCAAGGAGTTAAATAATCGTTTTCCCAACACATTGATGACTTGCAGGCTTGATGGCCCTACTGCAGATATTGCTAAGCGTCTTGTGGATGATGCAGTTGAAGTCGAGGCAAACGGGTTGAAAGGGAAAGTTTACTTTGATGCCAGGGGAATTGGTTTTAATTCAAAAAACCCGGGTGATTCTTCAGGGTATGGTGGTTACGATGAATCGTTTCGTGAAGCTGCTGCTTTGCTTAAATCTGCAGGGATGGATGTTACTTTAGATGATAAGGGTGCATTGTTTGAGCCTGATTCGTGTAAAGATGCAGCTTTGTATTCAGGTTGGTATTCCCATGCCACCTTTATTGATTGTTGTAAGTATGTTAAGGGGGCAGTCGCTTGGCATCTTGCAAGTAGTGAAGCTATAACTCTGCGTAATCCTGCGAGCAAAGTTTGGTGCCCAAACTTGTTGCAAAAAGGAGTTGCAGCAACCTTGGGTCCTGTTGCGGAACCTTATACCATTGCTTTTCCCAAACCCGCAGAGTTCTTTGGTTTTCTTGCCACGGGAAAATATACCTTGGTAGAAACTTATTCCCGCACCACATATCTTACTAGTTGGATGACCGTTCTTGTTGGTGATCCTTTGTATAATCCCTACAAGAATACCCCCATGGTTAAAGAATCATTGATTGAACCAAGTCCAAAA
>QWPF01000107.1:0-477 GCA_003671255.1 Planctomycetota bacterium
AGCGCATCTGCCCGCACTTGCAAACGATCACATCATTGGCGAGCCCGTGGGTCGGGATACCGCACCTTGCGTTGCTTTGGGAGCAGCGTTGATTATAAAAACCGATCCAGAAGCAGTGATGCTGGTCAGCCCCGCAGACCATGTAATAGAGCCAGTGCAAGAATTTCGCAGGGCAGTTCATGCGGCGCATGAAATCTGCAAAGATAGCCCGAACACTTTTTTAACTTTTGGAATTCCACCAACCTACCCATCGGTAGGTTACGGGTATATTCAAAAGGGGCCTGAAGCAGCGCAAAAGCAGGGGCTGACTGCTTACAAAGTTTCTGCGTTCAAAGAAAAGCCCTCGCTTGAAATAGCTCAACAATTCTTTGCTTCGGGCAACTACTTCTGGAATAGTGGTATATTTGTTTGGCGCGCAAGCACAGTGCTTGCAACTCTTAAAGAGCACAAACCAGCAATGCATGATGCAGCATTAAA
>QWPF01000107.1:487-10091 GCA_003671255.1 Planctomycetota bacterium
AGCAGCAGCTTGGGATACCCCCGAGCGCAAAGCAGTTCTCGAGACCGAATTCGCAGGCATGGAAAAAATCAGCGTTGACTATGCGGTGATGGAAAAAGCAAAGGAAGTAATGGTTCTTCAAACCCCTTATAAATGGGACGATGTGGGCAGTTGGCAGGCCCTTGAAAGGCTGCACCCACAAGATGCCGATGGCAATACGGTAGTAGCCTCACATTGTGGCATCCGAACAAGTAATTGCATTATCGTTTCGGATAATCGCAATAATCTAACAACGACCATTGGGGTAGAAAACCTGATCATTGTAAGAGATGGCGATGCCCTTTTAGTTGCGGATAAGCGAGATGAAGCAGGAGTTAAACAACTAGTAGACCTCCTGCGAAAAAGAGGATTGGAATTATATCTATAATGGCACGATGGCTTGGGATAGATTTTGGAAAAAAGCGAGTAGGGCTGGCGTTTGCAGATTCCACCATTGGAATTTCGTTCGCTCTTGAAACTCGCAATCGAATCAATGAAAAAGCGGATGGAGCTTACTTCAAACGCGTTGTCCTTGATGAAAAAATAACAGGAATTGTAGTCGGGTTGCCCATACATTCCGATGGAAGGGAAGGCGACAAAGCCAAAGAGGCACGGGCCTATGGCGAGTGGTTAAAACAAACTTTGAATCTACCCGTGTTTTTTTATGATGAGCGCTTCAGTACCTTTGAGGCAAACTCAATCATGCGTGAGGCAGGATTAGACATGAAGAAACAGAAGGAAAAGCGCGACCAGATTGCAGCGCAGATCATCCTGCAAGGCTTTATTGATGCGGGTTACCCTGAAGATGGTGGCTACCTTGGCCCCTTAGAAGGCTAAAACTTCAGGGTGGAAAGCCAAGCCTTTCGTAAATCTTCGAGCGAAGTCCAAAGCGCCCATTCTCCTGTTGGCCCTACAAACCTCAAGCGTTTTTCCACACATGCAGTTCCAATTTCATGCACTGGCAAGCCTTTGAATATGGCTTGGAATTGTTCGACTTTTTGTGGCTCAATTTCAACCACATAGCAGGTGGGTGGTTCTGCAAACAGCATGGCTGTAAAGGGAATATTCCCCAAGGTATTCAATCCATGGATATCTGCACCAATGCCACCTGCAAAAGCCATTTCTGCAATAGTAACAGCTAGACCGCCTTCACTTACATCATGGCAAGATCGCACCGTTGCAGCAGTGATTGCGCCATGCATTGCTTTATGAATTGCAATGGCCTCCTTGGCATCAGGCCTCGGGACAATACCGCCTATTAATTGTAGCGCCTTTGCATACTGTGAGCCGCCGATGTTTTCGGTAAGACGCCCCACAAGGAACAACTTGTTCCCTGCTTTTTTCATATCCATGGTAACGCACTGGCGCACATCCTGAACAATACCAATGGCACTAATCAGCAAAGTGGGAGGGATGACAATACTTTTCCCTTTTGCATGAAATTCGTTTTTAAGGCTGTCTTTTCCGCTGATAAATGGCATCTCATAAGTGATCGCAAATTCTTTGCAAGCTTCTGCAGCCATTACCAGTGAGCCAAGAACTTCGGGCCTATCGGTATTACCCCAGCAGAAATTATCCAAGATGGCGATGCGGGAAGGATCTGCACCAACAGCAACTACATTTCTAACTGCTTCATCGATTGCGCAAGCGGCCATCGCATAAGGATCGAGATCGCCATAATCGGGCAATATGCCACAACCAACAGCAAAGCCTTTGGTAGAGCCAAGTACGGGCATAACCACGGAAGCGTCTGATGGGCCTTCCTCTAAAATTCCAACAAGAGGTTTAATAACACTCCCGCCCTGCACTTCGTGATCATACTGCCTGATGATCCATTCTTTACTGCAGATATTGAGAGATGAGAGAAGCTTAAGCAAAGTTTCGCCAAGGTTTTGATCAATGGGGGCCGAAGGATTGGAGGTAGACTCTGGAGGGATTTTCCAAGCTGCCTTTCGAACCTGCTTGGGTCTGCCGTTATGCAGAAAATCAAGTTCGATATCGCCAACTTCAGTACCTTGATAAAAGAGTTTGAGCCTACCAGTGTTTTCAAAAACGCCAAGCTCTACAGCTTCAACGCCCTCCCATTTGCAAACTTCTTTCAACTTTGCAAGGTTCTCTTTAGGAACGGAAAGGATCATTCTTTCCTGTGATTCAGAAATCCAGATTTCAGTATAAGAAAGTCCAGCGTATTTAAGAGGTGCTTGATCCAATTGAATGGAAGCGCCCAGGTGTTCACCCATTTCGCCCACAGCAGAAGAAAACCCACCTGCACCGCAATCAGTAATCGAACTATAAAGGCCGAGGTCTCTGGCTTTAAGAATAGCATCGAGAACTTTTTTCTCTTCGATGGCATTGCCGATCTGAACCGCGCCACCACTCACTTTTTCTGAATCTGAATTTAACTCAGCAGAAGAAAAAGTTGCGCCATGAATACCATCACGGCCAGTTCTGCCCCCTACCGCAACGACAAAGTCACCTGCCAAAGGTTTTTTAACTGCTTTATCCACGGGGATAAGGCCTGCTGTGCCGCAAAAAACCAGCGGGTTGCCGAGATAACGATCATGAAAGCAAACTGCACCATTAATGGTGGGAATGCCCATGCGATTTCCATAATCACGAACGCCTGAAACAACACCGGTCATGATTTTAAGCGGGTGTAAAATACCTTCAGGCAGAGTTGAAGCAAGAGTATCAGGCGGGGCAAAGCAAAATATATCGGTATTACAAACAGGTTTTGCACCAAGGCCAGTGCCCATTGGGTCGCTTATAACGCCACCGATACCTGTGTTGGCGCCACCGTAGGGTTCTATGGCAGAGGGCCGGTTATGGGTTTCCACCTTAAAGCAAAGGTGGAAGTTTTCATCGAACTTGATGACGCCAGCATTATCTTCAAAAACACTGACACACCAATCATCCTTACCCGCTTTTTCGCGCAGGAAACGAGTAGCTTCGAAAATAGTTTCTTTAAGCAAGTTCTGATAAATCTTACCTTCGAAATCAACTCTACCCTTAAGGGTTTTATGCGAGCAATGTTCAGACCAAGTTTGAGCGATGGTTTCCAATTCAATATCATTCGGATCTTTGGCCACTTTACGGTAATGCTCTTGAATCGTGAGCATTTCTTCACGGTTCAAAGAAAGGCTCATTTGCTTGCTAAGTTTTTCAAGTTCCTCGGGTTTTAAATCTCGAATGGGAACCACGATCTTTTTGAATGAATAGGGGGCGCCCTCTGCGATATGTTTTTGATTGATCGGGCCTTCCACCACCATTTCAATCGCATCATTGGCAAGAACTCTTCTAAATAAAACATCTTTTTCAATGGGAGAAAGAGGGGCTCCAAAGTACCTGCGGAAACTGCGAACGGAAACAACAGGCACCTTTAAATCTTGCCCAGCTTGGATAATGCTTAATGCGGTAGGATCCATGACACCAGGTTTTAAAAGTACCGTTGCAATGCAGGGATCATTGGTACCTTCGCCCGCAGGCAAATTCCCAAGCTTATTGATGGTTCCGCTTTCCACCACGGAATCTACCAAAAGTTCTGTCACTAATTTTTGAATCTGCTCGATGCTAATTTCACCCGAAACAAGCAACCCCTTTGAAGCAGAAGTAATGGGGTCTTTGGCTTTTGCACCCGGGGTCAGCAGGTGAAAATCCTTGTTAACTCTGCATTTTTCAAGGTCAGAGTCTTTTGGTCGTATTTCAATTTCCCAGATCATGAATTTGTTCCTGATTAAGCATGCTCTCTTCCAAAATATATTATAGGAATCTTTGGGCAAAAGTTGGGGGAAGAATTGACATGACACGGAACCATTTTATCCCTAGGATCTTTTCATACTGTTTTTTGAAAGGAACAAAACATGAAAGCTATTCAAGCTGTTATTCTTGAACCACACAAAACCGGCCTTCGGGAAGTTGAAATTTCCGATCCTGCCCCAGACCAATTCCTTGTTGAAACTAAGGTTTCTGCCATCAGCGCAGGAACAGAACTGGCTGTTTACACCGGTTCCCATCAATGGCTTAAAGACCCAAGCATGCCTGATTGGAAGTTCCCTTTCAGACCTGGTTATTCCGCTGCAGGCGTCGTTCTAAAAGTAGGCAAAAATATTACAGGTTTAAAAGAAGGTGACCGGGTTAGTTTTCCCGGCAATCATGCCTCCCATGAACTTCTAAGCACAACCCATGAACGGGGCAAGTGGTGGAAATTGCCTGAGAATCTCGATTTCGAAAAAGCCTCTGTTGCTTGTATTTCAAGGTATGGCATGGGCGCTTCCATTCGTGCTGGGCTTACTCTCGGTAGAAGTGCTGCGGTTTTAGGCCTTGGTATTATTGGGCAATTTTCCCTGCGCTGCCTGATGGCTGCAGGGGCTAACCCTGTAATTGGTATCGATGCGGTTCCCATGAGGCGTAAAGCAGCTCTTGCAGCTGGCGCTGATGCCGTCATTGACCCTGCCAACGGCCCAATCAAAGAACAACTTCGAAAAATACTCGGCCCGGGTGCGGAAATTGTCGTTGATGCCACCGGTATTCCAGATGCTGTTCCTCACGCTATGTCTCTCGCTTGCGATGCAGGCCACGTTATCGTGGTAGGAAGCCCCAGAGGCAAAGCCACCGATGTCAACTTTTATGATGACCTTCATCGCCGCTACATTGAAGTTTGTGGGGCGCATGGCAACATGCTGTTTGAACCAGCACATATTCGCCTGAATGGCAATTGGAACATTCACAAGGCACAGAATTGGCTGCTGGCATCACTAGCAAACGGCAGATTAAATCTAAATGGGCTTATCACCCACAAAATCAAACCCACCGAGCTTACCTCGGCTTACGATGGGCTGTTGAAAAACAAAGATGAATATCTTGGCGTCACAGTTCATTGGGAATCATAAACAAGAACGAGTGAGCCTTGGAACACTGGGTTGAATATCTGATTTGTGCACTTGCAGCGCTTGCAGCAGGATTTGTAAATTCCATTGCAGGTGGTGGTACTTTGCTTACATTCCCCGCACTTGTGTACTCACTTGGCACGGAAGTATTGGCGAACACCACGAGCACGGTGGGCCTTTTCCCGGGCTCACTTGCAGGTGCGTGGGGAAGTAGAGCACACCTCAAAGGCATTAAAAGTTGGCTGCTGATTCTTATTCCACCCAGCATTGCGGGAAGTATAATTGGGGCCTTGATGGTCACCAGATTTCCGCAACACTTCCGCTTGTTGGTACCTTGGCTACTTGTGTTGGCATCCACCTTGTTTTTAATTCAGCCTTTGATTTCGAAACCCAAAACTTCAGAACTTGAAGGAGAGGATAACCCCTCGAAGAGTTTATTCACGGTAATTGGGTTAGTTCTATTCCAGTTTTTGGTTGCAATATATGGTGGATATTTTGGGGCAGGCATTGGAATCCTCATGATTGCATCCCTTTCGTTCATGGGCATCCCGGATATTTTCCGGGTTAATGGCCTAAAAAATGTACTGGCGTTCACCATCAATTGCGTGGCTGCCATCGTTTTTTGCATTGATGCCCCCATGAACTGGAAATTTGCAGGTGGAATGGCTTTTTTCTCGATCATTGGGGGTTATTTAGGCGGTACTTTTAGCCAGAAAATACCCAGAAAAATGCTCAGATTCCTTATTATTGCGATTGGTTACCTCCTAGCTTCATACTACTTTTTTAAGGTAGGTTAATACTTTCCTCTTGGCCCAAATCCTAACTCCTGTTAGATATATTTCGTTAGCCTTTTGGCATTACTTTTTCTAGAAAGGAAAAATCATGATTCGTCGAACTCAGAGCATGGCTGCTCTTGTGGTACTTTTGGCCCTTACAACGCTGAGCAATAGTTTCGCTCAGGAAACAAAAAAAGGAAAGACAATGAAAACTGCTTCTGGTCTGGAATATGAAGTACTTAAAGAAGGCACTGGCGATGAAGCCAAGGCTGGAAAAAAAGTAACCGTGCATTACACAGGTTGGCTGAAGAGCAATGGTAAAAAGTTTGACAGCAGCGTAGATCGCGGCGAACCCTTTGTATTCGGGTTGGGCGCTGGAATGGTTATCAAGGGTTGGGATGAAGGCGTTGCAGGCATGAAAATTGGCGAAAAACGCAAACTTACCATTCCTCCTGATCTTGGTTATGGCGCACGCGGTGCAGGCGGGGTTATTCCTCCAAATGCAGACCTAATTTTTGAAGTTGAACTTTTAAAGATCAACTAACTTCCGCTGCTGGCATCTAAAATGTCCAGCCATTCGCGATTTAAATAGGCCAGGTGTTCCCCCAAGATTTTATCAAAGGGAAGCCTGGCTAATTTTTTATATGCCTCAACCATCACTGATGCAGCTTTCCGCATTCGATGTTCATCACCCACCTGCCATAAATCTTTTGCAAGCTTTAAAGCGGTTGCAGCTTTCCCCAATGCCTGCAATCGAATAGCTTCCTGCATAACTTTCTCGTAATCCGTATCAGACCAAACCATGTAAGGTATTTTCTTCTTGATAGACTTATCAATTTCACCCACTGCATTTTTAGCAGCGACCACCCCAACACCATCAATTGTTTTTTCTACAACATTGCGTTTGCCAACTTGGATTTTTTTCGCTAATGGCCGATACTTCAGCAAAGCTTTTCGCACTTTATCGCATGCTTTTTTATTTTCTTCCAACACTGCCCCTGTCAATACGACATCATCTTCATCATTGATCAATTCCTTATCGTCCAGATATCTTTCAACTGCAGAAAACAAGCTCCTGCCATCAAAATTAAACTGCAATCCATCATTTGCAGAATAAGAAGTGACGCAATAACTTTTACCCGCAGGAGCATCGATATAATAACCTGCATGCCAGCGGTCTTCCCCTCGTGCCAACAGCGTAAAAAACTCTGGTGGGTCGAGGCCATATCTCCAATGAAGTGAAATCGGGATCTCGCCTGAATAGTTGTCGAATTTCCCAGAGAGAATTTCAAAAGCGCCTACAAGATAAATCCCCAATGAATCTTCGAGGGCACTTAGTGGCTCTAAGGGACGGAGCGATTTTGCAAATTCCCAGAACAAAAGCATCTCTTCGGGAAAGGAGACTTGCAATTGCTGTTCAAGCCATTCGCATCTTTGTTTGGGTAAACGATCCATGAGGGGCCTTATAAAAGAAAACGACCGGCGCAATAATGAGCCGGTCGAAATACCAACTATTTTAATTATACTACGAAAGTATCCCTGTAACAGGGTCACCTTGGACCAGTTCTCTGGGCTGATTCAAGTGGTTATAAACAATAGTGTTTGGATCGATACCAACACTATGATAAAGGGTTGCCAACAATTCCCGTGGATGAACAGGGTTATCGACAGGGGCAGAGGCAGTCTTGTCGGACTTGCCATATACCAAACCACGCTTAACGCCCGCTCCTGCAACCACTGCAGTGTAGCAGTAGGGCCAGTGATCGCGGCCATCATCATTATTTTGATTTCCGGAAGTCGAAACACCTCTTTGGGGGCTTCTACCAAATTCACCCACCGCAATGACCAGGGTTTCTGCGAGCAAGCCCCTTTCATCCAGATCTGCGATGAGAGTAGTAAGACCGGAATCAAGCATTGGCGCAGATTGATCCTTCATGCGCTTAGAAAGCCCGACATGTACATCCCAAGAATGATTGTCAGAGTTTGCAACTTTAGGCCAGTTGATTTCCACAAATTTAGTGCCAGCTTCAATCAACCTTCGAGCTAGTAAACAGCTTTGACCAAAGGTGTTCATACCATAGCGTTCGCGCATGGCTTTAGGTTCCTGAGCAAGTTCAAAAGCTTTTCTGGCATTTCCAGAAATAACCAAGCTGAGTGCTTTACCATAATAATCATCAAGTGCATACTTGGAGGTTGCCTCTTCCAAAGCGGGCAAGCCCTTGTTGATTGATTCACGAAGGCTAGCCCTGCGTTCAAGCCTTTGGGCGGTAGTTTCTTCGCGAAGTTTCAAATCATCAATTTTAATGCGATCCATCTTGGTCATGTCCATGTCGTCGCCTGCGGGATAAAGCAGGTATGGATCATATGCTCTGCCAAGAAAACCAGCCGTACCGCCCTTGCCTACCACATTGCTTTCTTGCAATGGTCTAGGAAGCATTACAAACGGTAGCATGGGTTTTACAGGGGGCTTGATTCTTACAACATTAGAGCCAACATTCGGAAAATCTTTTGGGGTTGGCGGTTCCAATTGGCCTGAAGGGCTTACTTTGTCTGCGGTGTAGCCTGTCAACATTTGATAAATTGCAGCGGTATGATTAAACAAACCAACTGGAGTATAGCTCATGGAGCGGATCATGGTGAATTTATCATTCACTTGTGCCAGCTTGGGTAGTAACTCGGTGTACTTTACGCCAGGAATTTTAGTGTCGATAGCTTTGAAAACGCTTCGCACATTATCAGGAACATTTTCTTTAGGGTCCCAAAGGTCGAGATGACTGGGGCCACCTTGTAAGTAAACAAGAATCACACTTTTTGCTTTACCAAATCCAGGCCCACCAGATTGGTTGCTTGCCGCACTTGCCTTCTGCAAACTAAAAATATCTGCAAGGCTGATACCAAGAGTTGCACTACCCCCAACACGGAGAATTTCTCTTCTTGTTATCCCATCACAAGTATCTTTTCCGGGCCAAGATGGAATTACTAGCATAGGTCGATCTCCTTAAAGCGGTGCGTAAAAAACCAAACGGCGTGAGGCAAAATCTGTTCCAGCAAGAATCCAGACTTTAGTATCCCTTGAAACACCAAAATCTACAAGTACTATCTATGATTTTTTATCCCGGAGGGTTTGCTGGTCGGGGTAGGTTATACCATGCAAGGTTACAAAAAGCCTTTTCTTCTTCTTCAAGTGTAAAATCGGCAGCTTTTAAGGTTAAATCCAATTGATCTGCTTTGGATGCACCTAAAATAGCAGAAGTCACCCCCGGTTGTGCCAAAACCCAGGCTATCGAAGCAGTTATGATGGATTTGCCCCGTTTGTTAAAAAACTCACTCAAGCGATTAGCTTCTGCCAAATGGGCCTGATGCCAATAGCGTTCGCGATAAAGATCGCCTGTTTTCCCGAGAGTAAAGCGGGCGCCCGCATCCTGACTTTCCAACGAATTGTACTTACCCGTAAGCATGCCACCTGCCAAGGGATTATAGCAAAGGACGCCCAAATTTTGATTTCGACAAAGGGGAAGAAGTTCAGTTTCAATTTCCCGGTAAAGCATGTTGTATCTGGGTTGAACTGTGGCCCAGCGCGACCAACCTTGTTTATCACTTATTCCCAAAGCGAGGGCGATTTGCCAAGCTGGGTAATTCGAACAACCTATGGCCTTAACTTTGCCCTGTTGCAAAAGATCATCAAAGGCCCTAAGAGTTTCTTCCAAAGGAGTATTGGGATCGGGAGCATGAGCTTGATAAAGATCAAAGCTATCGGTTTGCAGCCGTTTCAAACTGGCCTCAACGGAATTCATGATATGCCTGCGAGATAACCCCTCATCATTGATTGAAAGGCCTACTCGCTGCTTGCATTTAGTGGCAAGTACAAACTGATTCCTTTTGCCTTTAAGCCATTTGCCTATGATTTCTTCGGTTGCTCCCCAA
>QWPF01000108.1 GCA_003671255.1 Planctomycetota bacterium
AGATTTTAAAGCGGGCGCCAAACCCGTTAAAATCACGAATCACACTTCCGAGGGAGTTCGCAAAGCACGCATCAGTGCCAATGGTGCAGCACTTGTTTATGAGTGCGGCCCAGATATTTATATGATTGAAACTTCCAACCCAAGTAAGCCCAGAAAAATCACCATTAAGGCTTTGGTTGATGACAAAACTAATACTGATCGCTTGGTTACTTTTACGCAAAACGCTTCTGAATTTGCAATCAACAAGGATGAATCTTTAGTAATTTTTGGAGTTCATGGCGATCTTTACCGAATGGGGATTTCTGGTGTGGGCAAGGCCGTTCGATTAACAGATACCCCTGCGGATGATTTTGGTGTTGCTTGGGCGCCTGATTCTTCGAAGGCAGCATTTCTTTCTGATCGCAGCGGTAGAATAGAGGTTTATCTTTTGGAATCTGAGGATGTAGAACATCCTAAATTCACGGAAGCCCAAAAGTTTAAAGTGAAGCAAATCACCAATGATGAGAAGCCTGAATCGAATTTGACTTTTTCGCCTGATGGGAAAAAAATCTACTTCCTTCGGGTGGGAAAGTTATGGAGCATGAATCTCGATGGGTCGGAACAAAAAGAAGTCGTATCCCTCTCCATGATTACAGAATATTCCTGGTCTCCTGATGGGAAATGGATTGTTTACTCGCGAAGAGATGGGTCTTTTGCAAGCGAGTTGTTTATTATTCCTGCGTCTGGCCCCACGAAAGAGAACCCCCCGAAAAACATCACCCGATATGCCACTTCGAATTATTCCCCCACTTGGAGCACGGATGGCAAAAGAATCGCATTTGTCAGCGAGCGAAGAAATACGCCTGGGTTATTTGTGATGGAGATGCAAAAGCCTGTTGCAAATGGGAAAACAAACTTGGATTCCGGAGCAATCGACTTTGAGGAAATTCATTCCAGAGTTAGTGCTGTTGGTTCAATGAACACCACGGATGCTGTGATTTCTCCAGGAGGTTCCAAGATTGCATTCCGGTCAGGGGATGAACTTTGGGTTGCTTCAGTAACGGGTGGATTGGTGACAAAACTTTCCACGGGTGCAGTAAAACCCCAGGGCATTTATTGGTCCAAGAAGAGCACTGATCTCATTTATTTTAGAGATGGTAATGGCAGTCTTCGCACTGCCAAGGCTTCTTCTGCAATTGCGGGTGCTGATTTGGGGTCTGTTTCTTTTCGCATCAAGATGATGATCAAAGCTGCGGAGGAAAACTTAGAGATATTTGATCAATGCTGGCGCTTGCTTGCGGATTATTTTTACGATGCCAAGTTTCATGGTGCAGATTGGAATTTAGTGCGCCAGCGATACAGGCCCATGGTAATTCATGCGCCTATGAAGGAAGATTTTCAGGCTCTTGTGTTTTTAATGCTGGGTGAATTAAATGCCTCTCATCTGGGTTTGCAAATGATTGTGAATCCCCTTGAAGAACAAACACCTGAATTGGGAATGCTCTTCGATGAAACATTTAAAGGCAAAGGGCTTAAGATTAAAGAGGTTATTAAACGCGGGCCTGCAGATAAGCGAGGGCTAGATCTTAAACCGGGTGAAATAATTTTCGCAATCAATGGGGTGGAACTTAATCCCATGGTGGAAGTCAGCCAGCTACTTAATGGCAAGAATGATGAAACTGTGGCTCTTTTGGTTGGGGTAGAAATCCCGCCTGATCCCAAAACTAAAAATCGTCGAACTGTGGAAATTACCCCGATGCTTCGTGAGAGAATAGCGCCGCTCCTTTACGAGCGCTGGATTCATTTGAATGCTCAAAAAGTATCAGAGATGAGTAATGGCAGGGTTGGGTACATTCATATTCCTGGGATGGATGATGCAGGCCTTGATAGGTTTGTACGGTCTCTTTACTCAGACAATTTTGATAAAGAGGCGTTGGTTTTGGATGTTCGTTTTAATGGTGGAGGGTTCACGCACGATCAGGTTTTAAATTATCTTGGCGCGCAGGATCACACGAAGTTTTTACATCGTGAGGGAGATAAGGGTGCGGTATTAAGAAGCTATGATCGCAAGTGGACCAAGCCCGTGATTCTTATTATTAACAATAGATCTTATAGTGATGCAGAAATTTTCCCCAATGCTTTTAAAACTCTTGGTTTAGGCAAACTTGTTGGGCAACCTACGGGTGGGATGGTGATTGGTACGGGTAGTACCAAGCTGATAGATGGATCAACATTTAGGATTCCCAGAATTGGGGTTTATACCAATTCCGGGGTGGATATGGATACGGTGGGAGTCGCACCGGATATTTTAGTTGAACCAAATCCTGACGATTTTAAAAAAGGGATTGATGCACAATTGCAAAAAGCTGTTGAGGTGATACTCAAGGATATGCAGTCGGGAGATTTAAAAAAAACCGGGAAAGAAAAGATTCTCACCCCCATGCGCTGAGATACTCTTTTTAATTAGAAAGGGGATGAGAAGTTAGATAGAAAACTTCCACGCTGGCAAGATGACTTTGATAACAATTTTGTTTTTTGAATATTTGGGATTGAATCTCTTTGCTGAATAGTGGAAGTAATCATAGACTAATTAATAAGTAGATCAGTTTGATTTTTAATCAAAGGGTTTACTAGATTTAAGTGTGGAAGTGTTTGTGCCAATGGTGGCAATATTTCAACAATTAATAATTGAGGTGTCCGATGCCTTCGGCCCTTCTTGTTCAATACTTTGCCGATCTGCCTAGCCCCCGTGAGGGCGAGGATTTTTCTGAATGGCGTGCTCGCCACTTCAAGGCGACCAAGCGTTTCAAAAAACGCGTGCTTGCCAAGTACACTGAAGGTACTTTAATCAGGCTTTTAGATCACAAATTGGTTGAAGCTCGCAAAGCCTCTCTTTTTGCCCTTGGGCTTTTAGGTACCATGGAAGCTAATCCAATCATGGCTAGGTTATTGCATGATGGCGACAGCGATGTAGCAGATATGGCGACAGCCAGCCTGTGGAATCTATGGTTTAGGGCGGATAGCGAAGAAAATAATACGGAGTTGCAAAAAGCGACCAGGGTAAGGGATCGCGAAAAAGCGTTGGAAAGTATGACCAATTTGATCGAGAAGGCCCCCGAATTCGCAGAAGCGCTTAATCAAAGGGCGATTGTTTATTTTCGCATGAAACAGTACGAAGATTCGATTGCTGATTGTCAAAAGGTATTGGATTTAAATCCCTGGCATTTTGGTGCCCAAGTAGGGATGGCACAAAGTTACATGAAAATGAAAAAGCATCGATCTGCGCTTAAAGCTTTTAGAAACACGCTTAAAATTCATCCCCGCATGGAAGGTGTTGCAGATGCGATTCGAACCTTGGAAAAGGTATTAGGGGAAGATGGCGGGCGCAAAGACGATAAAAAGTAGGTTTCGCTTGTCTTTGCATGTAATTCGGGGCCAAAATCGCTTCTTATTTGAAATATTCTCCTCGGTTTTAGCATTAATTTGACCCATATCCCTAAAAATTGCGAATATTCCTCGACTCTAACTTGAATGAATTGCTCATAATTGCTAGTTTGACATCTTAACCTGTTGCGAAATTGTTATGCAACATTTCATTATGTTTTCTTGGTATGGGAGTATTATTCATGGCTCGCCGCCTTCCCAATCGAAAAGATCTTCGCGCTGCTAATGATGCCGCTGAAAATCGCAAAAAAGCTAAGGCTAAAGAAGAAGAAGAACTCGTTGAAGACGAGGAAGATGACGACGATGATGACGACGATGATGATGATGATGATGACGATGACGAAGGTGATGAATCCGATGATGATGGTGATGATGAACCTGCGGATGACGGCTTCTCTGGTGGATCCGAAGACGAAGCTGATGGCGATGGAGATGATGAAGATCGCCCCAAGAAGAAAAAGAAGGCTTTAAAGAAGCCTAAGAAGGAAGTCAAAGAAAAGAAGCCACGCAAGACTCGTGCATCCAAAGTGGTGCGCATGAAGCTTGTATGGGGCGTATTCAGCAATTCCAATCAGAGGGTGGCAGTATTTGATTACCCGAAGAAGAAGGATGCGAACGAACACGCAGAAAAGTTGACTGCAGATAAGAAGACAGGCGGGCCTTACTTTGTACAGCCTGTAAAAGAATTGATCGAGGGGTAAGCGCTTCTCATAAAATGTGATTAAAGAAAAAGCCCGGTATTATGCCGGGCTTTTTCTTTTGACTTAACTTATTTCAAAGTTACATCAGGTTGACATCTTTGGATTGCATCAATTGCTCGATGGCTTTGATCTTATATTCAATCGATATGACATTGGGAAGATCAAAGGTGTGGTTTTGCGCACCCGATGTTTTGATGATAAGATCGCCCGTCCCGATATTTAAGAACCAAAGGCCCAGGATGCCATGTCTGAATAGATCACTGCGCTGCTTTTCAAAAGTAAGGCCGGTGGCATCATAAACTTTTTCACCATCTCCAATTTCAGTTCTCACTCGCAACTGCCCGGGGCTGAAGGTGACATAAATCTGACGATCGAAAAACATGAATGCAACCAGCCAGATGATTAGTAAACCAGTAGATGCGAATAGGTAACCTCCCAGATTGATGCGGATATCTAACAGTGAGAATGCGCTGGTGATTTTTTCCCAGTAACCTGCAAGCATCAGAATGGTGACACCCATGACAATTACCACGATGACTAGAATAGACCACATTCCGCGCAGCGATACACTGGTGATAAAAATAGTAAGTAGAAGCGTTAGGCAGAAAATTACGCCATAGTTTTTACTTTGTGCCACATAAAGAGTGGGTTGGATTAAAGCCCCTTTTTCATCTTTGAGAAAGGGGTCGTTATCCGGGGCGATGATGACATTTCGTTCCTTCCCATCAATAGTGGTGATGGATTTTGCTTCCGCATGAATAGGGACAACCATTAAAAGGTGCTGATCCCAAAGGGTAAGTGCTGCGAGAATGTAACCTACAAACCAGACAGGCCACCAATAGAACAGCATGGAATGGCTGTAAACGGTGATATCTCTGGGTTTCGATGGCAAAGTGCTGGGGGATGCTGAAGCAGTGGACATGGGCCTTTTCTCCAAACTTACCTATGGTTGCAACAATCAAATATGATGTCACCCTAAAGCCCAGAGGTTGCCTTGTCAAGAATGCAAAAGAAATTATAGCTTATTGGGGCGACATAAAAAAAGGATCTACTTTATTGATAAAAGTAGATCCTTTGGTTTTTAATTATCTAATCTTCAACCATCAACCTGTTACTTCGCTTTTTCAGGAATGTAATTAAGAGTGTAATAAGCTTCGGGGTGAAGCAAAGGCAACCCATCTTTTGATCGAACCCCAGCCACGGTGAGATCGTGGATATGCCCTGCAACAGGTTTATCAATCACGATTCGAACGCTTTTGTTATCGGGTGCGACCACTGCGGAAGTGATTTTTGGGTAAGTGAAATCAACCTCGGGGCTGCCATAGGCAGATTGATAAATATAGCAGTAGGTGCTCATTTTGTAAGAAGCAACATCTGCAGCGGTTTTAGGGTCTACAGGATGGGTGAAGGTGAGTTCAAAGCCATCGTTTTTAGCACGCATTTCATGGATTTCAAAAGGTACTTTCCCAGTCCAATCCAGACGCTCGAGCGCGAAAGGTTTGTTGCCATGCGAACCCCAACCGCGATTGGTTCCCCCTACGAAGAGGTGCCCGTTTTTGGATGCCATTATAGGAACATTCCCAGAACCAAACCCTTTTCTAAATGGGAAGCATGCACCTTGATATCTGCCATGAACTTTCTCAAGATGAACGCGCATGACGGTACTATTAGTTTGGTCTGCAACGAAGAGTTGGTTTTGGAAAGGGCCAAACTTGCCTTCGGATTTATCGTAGTCGATACCCGAAGCAGATTGCCCCATTTTCTTATAGGGGAAGTAAATAGCAGGGGGCATCAGTTGGGGAATGCGCTCTGCTTCAATCATCATGCGGGAGCCACTTTTTGGGGTTTCAGGCTTGGGCCCTGCGAGCTTTGCTTCTTTAAGATCAAACCATTTATTGCCATCAGGGTGCCCTTGAAAAGATCCAGGTAATAAATGCTTCAGGCTGCTTGTACCATTCCATGGCCCTTGGTTATCTGTATAGAAGCAATCGCCAGCAGCATTAAAACCAATGCTTCCAGGCGAGCGGATGCCGCTGCATGTCGGGGTGAAAGTTCCATCTGCATTAACACGAACACACCAACCACGATATTTGCTATTGCTGTTAAATGAACCTGTCAAACAAAGAACAATCCAAACATTGCCATCCTTGTCGAACTTAGAACCAAAGGCGTATTCATGGTAATCGCCATTGATTTCCCAAGCATCGGAAACGGTTTGAAAGATGTCCGCTTTGCCATCGCCGTTCGAATCTTTAAGTTTCGTAAGTTCGCCTCGTTGTGTGGCGTAGATCCAACCATCCTTGGAGGCTAATCCAAGAACTTCGTGTAAGCCATGTGCATAGCGAGTCCACTTTGCATCTTTGGCAAGATCCTTGGCGAAGGGGTTATCGATCGACCAGATTTCTCCTCTGCGGGAGCTGACATAGAGTTTGTTGTCTGCGGTCAGTTCGATGGAACCTGCTTCAAGGACAACATCTTTAGGGATTTCGAATTTGACAATTTTGTAGTAGTCATCTTCAGTGGGTATCGGATCTGCAGCTTTGGAGAAAGATGCAAGGATGAGGCCTGTAAAAAGGCTTGAAAGTAGCAAAGTATTTTTCATATTAAGAGTCCTGAAGCTTTTGTTGTTGAAGTTAGTTACCAAGAATATTCCTGAACAAGTTTGCACACACCGTTTTCGAAAACGATAGGAACAAGGATTTCTTTTTTGCCATTAGATTCTCGGACGATGGGCTTCTTGGCGCCTACCAAGCGGAACTTGTATTCCCCATCGACCATAAACCATCCCTCTTTTTGCTCTTCGATTTTAGTGCCAACAGCGGCCCTCAAGTAAAGCAACGCAGGTGGAGTTTTACTTTCAAGCGTGAACGCTCGTGAGAACCCGCCCTCTTTGTTTTTTGTGGGTGTGGGGAAATCCGTGATCATGACATCGGCATACTTGTACTGGAAAGAAGGCCTTCCCAAAGCATCAGTTGTATAGCTGATGAAGGTTCCTGCCTGTTCTTTGGAAGTTATAGCTGGCCAATTTTCTTTCTCGCTTGCCAAAGTTGCAAAAGTAGGCCCTGCAGGAAGCGAAATTATATTATCGCCTAGCGGGGGCTGATAACCAACTCCGCGATCGCGCCAATGCCTAGCTGCATCAATGAATGCACCCTGCCAAATCATTGCAACTCTTAGTGAGTTTGCGTCAAAAGCCAGATTCACTTTTTCTGGGTAACCAACACCAATGGCTCGAGCGCCTGCCCCTTCGATAAAGTTGCGATAGATGATCGGTTCCTTGTCTGGCACTAGAACAATAGCTTCGCGTGAAAGGCCTTCAGGGGGTGAAGCTTTGGATCCTTGGCTAAGGTAGACATAAATACCTTCGATTTGTTTTTTAGTACTGCCTTCAAGGATTTCGTCGAAGAATGTTTTACCCATGGGCCAAGGTGCGGGCATTCTGGTCCCGGGCCTGAAAGGTTGGGGGTCTAGCATATAGCGTTGAAACCAATCGCGCTTTAATCGCTGGGGCATACTTGTGAGATCAAGGGCTTGAATACCTTCCGCTTTTTGATTGTTGAAGGTATGGCATTTGATGCAGCCTAATGCTTTGGATCCGACCAAAAGTCTGCCCGAGGTTTTAACTTTAGCGGGTGTATCTGCAAACTGGATGGCTTCTACGGGTGTGATAATGTCAACTTCATCCAGGGGTTTGATCAGATGATTAACATTAGCAGCGCCATACTTGGGCATTCTTGCTAGCATGTACGGCCTTACTTTGGTTCCTTGTTCAAGAACTTGTTTAAGCCAATCGGGGTTAAGCTTGGCGCCAACGCCTGTAAGAGCAGGGGGAAGCCTGCCTTCATCGCCCATTTCGGGTTGGGTGGAAACAAAGGAAGCATTACGAGAATCTTCTGGTCCACCGATTTTGTCACGCTGGTGACATGCGTAGCAATTCAAAGAGAGAAAGGTTTGATTGATCAAAGCTTTGCTATCTGGGGAGGGGGGCATGCTCGCCAAGTTTTTGAGAGCCAAGGCGATTGCAGCTTTTTGTTTTGCATCAAGAGCGAAGTCGGGTGACTTCCCTTGTGGGTTTTCGGAAAGGCAACCGGTTTCGGGGCGCAACTTTAATAATTCCGGCCCTTGCACCACTGCGGGAATTCGCTTGTTGTTTTCATTCATGCCATGGCAATTCGCACACCCAACAGAAGCAAACAGCGCTCTCCCTTTGGTTGCCAATGCTGCATCTAATTTGAAAGGTTCAGGTATGCCGGGCGCTGCAGCAATAGCCACATTTGCAACTGTGGTCGTCCCTTCAGCGGTTTTTTCATCGATCGAGCAAATCCCCGATAAAGGCTGCCTGGGCAGATTATTGCTTTCAATTTCAACCGTTAAAGAGTAATCGCCACCCCCATCAAAAACACCTACTTCAACTTTGTGTTCGCCTTTGTATAGTTCAACAGTTTTGCTGATTACGGTGTGCGGATGAACTCCATCGTTATCGATGATGAGTTTGCCATCGATCCAGATTTTTGAACCATCATCACTACCCAGATGAAGGGTGTACTTGCCTGCGCTTTGTAATTTGAACCATCCTTCAAAGCGGATTGCGTTGTTGTTCATTTTTTGTGCAACTTCAACATCGAAATCGGAGGCGGTACCTTTTGCAATTGCTTTAAGCTTGGTGAAATCAGGCAGAGTTGTCCAAGAGCCCTCAAAGTATTCGAACTTCAATACCCCTGCAGATTTGGCCGAGGCTTTCGCACTTTGAAGCAAATAGCACGCAACTGCATGAGCTTCTTTTTTATCTTTAAGTAGCGCAGGCATTCTTCCAGAAGGGCGAACTTGATGCGGGTTTTCTAGGAAGTTGGTAAGCGAACCCACCGTGTATTTATTCTCAAGAGCGCCCAGAGGAACTGAATTGTTGACATTAAGAATTTCCTTGGCAGCTTGATCTCTTCCAGCATGGCAGGAGACGCACCCCGATTGTGCGAAAAGAGTTTTTCCCAATGCAACTTGTTTGGGATCGAAAAGAAGCTTTTCGGTGGCCCCTGCTTGTTGGGCTAGGTAGTGCGCCAATGCTTTTGCTGTGGCTTGTTTTTCTTGCTCGGTATTTCCCAACGATACTTGGGGCATCGTTGAACCAGGCTTTACTTCATGCGTTTTTGCAATAAAGCTTTCAAAATATTCTGGCTTGATTCTTGCGCCTACTTTATCCAACAAGGGTGCTTGCTTTGCTTGGATTAATCCTTTAGTAGTAGCGGTTGGGGCATGGCAACTGGTGCAATTTAATTCGCCGAGCAATAGTAAACCCAATTGGGCTTGGTCTATTTCCTTACCTTGAGAGAACCGTTCGAAGCCTGGCACGATGGGCCTTTTGGAAGCATCTGCTGCGAAAATCTGGGCTGGATTGACCGCAGTTATGAAAAAGCACAGAGCAAGGAAGAGGAAATTTTTTCGCATGGTTTTATAGTTTCTAGGGGCAGTAAGAATCAGGGGGACTAAAAAAAGAAAGCATGACCATCATGCTTTTTTATATTTAGCCTTCAATCAATCGATCAATTGAAGAACTTAATCATAAAAGATTTGTTTTTTAAAGCAAAGAATAATGTGAAAAATTGTTAAGATTAATCTGGTGATCCAGAATCGCCAAAAGGCCGGGCATGGCTGGGTGCAAGCACATGATCTTGAAGATGTTTGCCTGCGAGGATTTTGTGGTCTTCGTTCAAAAAGAAATCATCTCCAATGGTGTTTTGTTTTCGGGCAGGCAACCAGCGAACATGGCCTCCTACAAACAAGACATTATTACCAGAACTACCATGATTAAATGCGATTTTAGAGTTGGAGAGGTTGGTTTTGTCGGCCAAAATCGGGGAGTCTCCAGGGGATTTGTTGGTAAGGCCGGTAAGAGTGCCTTCGTTGTTGTAGCCAAGAGAATAGGCGTAGTCTCCCCCTGCATCTTTGATTAGGCGTTCGT